>NZ_RJPJ01000008.1:0-107554 GCF_003943395.1 Streptococcus oralis
ATGGCCCCTATACCCGCAAGCGTGTTGACATTGAGATGAGCGTGGTCAAGTTCTTCAGTGTCGGATAGGCTTGTCGAAACAACTTCTCCCATCCCACCGATACGAAAGAGATCTAGTTGGGAATTCGAGGCTTTCACCCAGTTTTTACCCGACTTGTAAAGCTTGTAGCGCTTTTTCTCATCTACGATCTCGAAATCTTTGTTAAATTTTTTACTTCGAAACATTTTATTCCTTTCTTTTTTGAAAAAATCCTCCTCTTTGTTAACCTCATGATCATTAACAAAGGGCGATAAAAGTGCACTGTCATTCTCAAAGCAAAGCTGGCAGGCAACCGCAGTCAGTTTCAGTCCCCCACTAGTCCCCCGAGAAAAACATATCCCAAGTGGAATATACCTGTCACTTCAGTCTGGTATACTCCACTAGACATTTTATCAAAAATTGTCTTCTATTTCAACTATTTACTTTTTTTTTACTTGTTTAAATACCAAAGGAGTAAACGTTTGCATTGTTGCGAATTTTCCAACCAATCAAGAGCTACAAAGAGGTGAATAAACGCATATTATTATATAAAACACAAAAAGAAGAGGACCGATTTAGTCCCCTTCTAAATTTGGGCATTTGCCAGCAAATGCTGTTTCTAACTGTCAAAGATGACAGGAGGTGATTTCTCTAAGCTGCACCTAGGCTAAAAGGAGCCTCTCAGCTGCATGATGAGCGTGACTAGCAGGGTCACGAGAAAGAGAATGCCACCCAAAACGATAATGATATTAAATTCTTGCTTTTCTCTTTTAACAGGTTTTTGACGGTCATCGAGCTTTTTTTGTATGTGTTCTTGCAGGATTCCATTTTCCTTATCCGCCATCTCTCTCCTCCTTTTCTAAATGGTACAAACGGACTTGCTTTCAACGAAAACAAGTCCTAATCTGATATGGTTACAAAATAGCCTTGTATTGCTCCAAGCTAGCCTGATTGGCTGCTTGTTTTTGCTTAGCAAGGGCCGCCTCCATCTCAGATGGATGCGAAAGAACGCCTTGAATCTTGCCAACCATTGCTGACACTTGCTCCACTGGATAGATATGGTTTGGTGCCATGAAACGCTGGGTATGGCAAGTAGTATCAAAGCCGAGAAGCAGGATGTTGTTCTCAAAGGCCGTCCGACAAGCGTCGAGGATTTCGTCGCTGATGTTAATATCCAGATAGAGGTCGCAACGAGCAAAGAGTTCATCGACCTGAGAAGGGCGAATATTTGGATAGAGTGAGACATTGGCATAGCGGTTCAACTCCATCAAATGACTGGACATCTCTGTGATCGCTCCAATGTGGAAATGCACATTTGGCAGTTGCGTCAAGAGGGGCTCGATTTGCTCCAGTTGGTCACTATTGGTCAAAATCAAGGCTTCTGGCTTCATATTGTTAAGACGTTTGTAGTGATAGAGGTAGCCCACATTTTGGAAATAGGCTTGCTCTTCTGGTGTGATAATGCTGCAAATCTTGTCGTAGACTTGCTTGTCTTGCACAGCGATACGGATATTGCGTTCAGGGTTCTGTATGGCAACTTTCATATTGCCTGGTAGATCATCTCTGATAGGTTCTTGCCAGAAGAGGATATCATCAGCAGGAGCATTTTTCGGAGTCAATCTAACTGCGACCAAGAATGGCGTTGCTAGGGAATTGTAGATGATCCGATCGGTATCATAGCCACGGTACTGAAGATAAAAGATTACAAATTCTTCTTTGGACTTGAAGATATGGCGCTTCCCTTCTACTGTCAAAATAATATCCTCTGTCAGATGGTTTTCCATGATCACGGTCACATTATTTTGATCAAAGTAGCGTGTGTGGGTCGCACGTTCGTTCTGGTCGTAAGATATCTGAGCAAAGAGACGGCCCTTGCGATTGTAAATATCTGCCGCTCGAACCTTGCCCTCTTCATCTAGCCATTCGACAGCACGGACACGTCTTTCATGGGTTGGATGACGATAGAAGATATTCGCACGTTTCTTGCCCATATCCAAGATTTCACCGTTAGAGTTGCTAGAGCGAATCTCCCAGAGATGAGGCTTTGGAACCAAGTTAAAGTAGATGGCACGACCTTCTGTTACATCAAGATCACCTGTGAAATAACTATAAGGTGACTCTACATCTGGTGCAAGATAGCCATCGTCTTGGACAACAACAACAGGACAATCGAGTCCAGCCGTTTTTAGTGAACGTAACAAATCAAAACTTTCTTGATCATAGCGTTCAAATAAACAAATCATAACGTTTATGCCTTTCTTTTCTGAATCCTACTTAGTCTGAGCAGATTGAACTAGATCGTACCAACGTTGGGCGATGTGTTCATCAAGGTATGGTTCTGCGACCTCATAAGAGACACGAGATAAATCGTCTTGAGAATGCTGCGTAAATAGTTGAACAATCTTTTCTGCATACTCTGTCGTCATCGCATCCAAATCATTTGGACGCGCCTCAGGGATCAGGTAACCATTTTCTCCATCACGGATAAAGGTTGGATTCCCATAACGAACATCAAAACCGATGATTGGTAGACCAGAGCCAACTGCTTCTAACAGGGTCAAACCAAATCCTTCGCTAGTTGAAGCAGCTAGGTAGGCAGAGTAGTTTTTGTAAACCTCAGCCATGTGATGATGCCCCATCAAATGGATATAGTCTTCTGCATGAAGTTCACGAATCAACTGCTCCAGCATGGCTCTTTCTCCGCCTGTGCCATAGATATCGAAAGTAATCTCTGGTAGTTGTTCATGCGCTTTAACTACTGCGTGAACTAGCCAGTCAATATGCTTTTCGCTAGCCAAGCGCGAAGCTGTGATTAAGCTAAATGGCTTGCGCTCACCTTCTGGATGACGCAGCTTGTCCAAGCTCCCCACAGGAATGGTCAAAATCTCTTTGGGTTTGATGTCTGTGTATTTAGCAAACTGTTCTTTGAGCAATTCTGTCTGAGCGTCAGTCGAGTTGATGATATAGTCCACATCTGCTGCGTATTCAAACTGGTACTCGTAGTAGTTGTTCCATAGGATATAGTCGGTTTCCGCAGGATTTTCACTGAAGTGATCTGCATGGACGATAACGACTAGTTTTGCATCCCCTTTATTGGCAAAGATAGGTTGACCGATATCTGTCTCTCTATCCAAAATCAGCAAGTCTTTGTCCGTCAAGGCTAAACATCTCATGAAGTGCGCAACAAATTCTTGCTTGGAGTAGAAAACATGGTCTGGGAAGCGATAAACTTGGGTTTCTTGCTTGCCATCTACCTCATCGATGATTTCTTCATAAGCCGTGCTACCATCTTCATTGAGCCAAGTGCGTTGATATAGCCGAGCACGTCCGTCCACAGGACTGTAGTATTCGATAAAGTTTTTAGTATAAGTGTAATATTCTTTTTGGATCAAGCAACCACGTGAAACAATCTCTGCTCGCTCAATCAACTCCTTGTCCATATCACAGGCATAACAAGTCACAAAATCATCGTTCTCAAAGATAACACGGATGGTTTTATTGTCATCATTGCGGATGATTTCAACTGGTTCTTCGTCAAAACTTTCTAAAACCTGCGCCAATGTGTAGGTCGTTGGAGCAATCTTGACATCCGTAAAATACTGATAAAGCCAGATTATTTCAGAATCCTCAAAGCCAATATTCTTGGTTAAATGTTCAATATTGTCAGCTGAAATAAAATCCATAAAGATGAATTTCGCCTCTAATCCCACACTGCGAAGCAATTTGGCACGATAGATCTGCGCATACTCTACACCACTGCTCGCCCAGCCAATTCCCAAATTGATATTATAAATCGTCATAAATCATATTCCTCTTATAAAAAGTTGTCCTGTTTAATTCTAGAAAGGCGCTTTATGCTTTTTCCTTTTTTCTCGTCTGAATCCTCTTCTTTTTTCTTGGATCTCATGCGAGACGAGATATAGCTGACAGAAACGGTACTATCCGTTCCCGTTTTAGCCAGAGGTTTCTCCATGTCAGCAGGTTTCTTTTTAAGCCCTTGGATTTCTTCCTCTTTGACCTCTTGTTTCGGCAGTTCAATCTCTTTCCACAACTTCTGAGCTTCTTTTTCGGCATTGCCCACTCTGATATCTGAGTCGTCCGTGTCAAGAAGGTTATCAATGCGACTGATAATCTCTTTGATTTTCTCTTTTTGTAGATTATAGAGTTTTTCGGCTTCGATCCGTTTTTTCGTCAGGGTGTCGATTTCTTCAAGAATGGATTCTCGTGTATCTAAATAATCTTTTTGAGCCTTTTCTAGCACTTCTTTAGCTTCTTTTTCAGCCTTTTCGTGAGCTTCAATAACAAGTGATTTTGCATAGACAACCGCTTCACCGATTTCTTTTTCTTGATTCTTCATAGAGTCAATTTTTTTACGAAGAGAGTCGATTTTTTCATTCTTTTTCTGAATCTCACGATCAAATCCCTCCTCCAAGGATTCGATACAGGCTTCGACTTCCTTGGCACGATAGTTACCGAACAATGTTTTTTTCAGTCTCATTTTACTCCCTCTATTCTTTATTTATCTAATATACACCACATTACTCATTGTAGCATAAAATAACACGTATTACCATTATTTTATAAAGCTTCTCGCGAAATATTCGTATTTTATAAAAGGACACAGGAATCGTTCCACCAAGGCGACATATTCGTTTTTTCTAAGAAAAAAGCCTGACAGGATGTACCAAGAACTCCTTCAGGCTTGTTCATAAAAAGTGACTATCTGAATCACCATTCAAGATTAGAAATATAGAAACTCAAGCATGGATCCTTCTATTTTAAAAATCAAGTTCTACCCAGCTAAGAGGTGTGTAACCAAGAAGTTCAACACCATCGTATTCAACCGTCTTCACAATCTCTTGAATATTTACTTTTAATTCTTCTGTCGCTGTGCTGTTTGGATCATCTAGTACAAGTCCATCTTCTACGACAAAGAGTGGTTTTTGGTAACGGTCATAAAGATTATTCATGACGAGACGAAGACCTACAGGATCAATTGGATTTCGATTTACATCGTCTTTTGCGTATTTGTTGATAAAGACTTCCTGAGAGTTGCTTGATGTATAGTAACTGAAGCTTACAAAATCAACCTTGCCATCTCTCAAGACAAAGAGGTCATCATTTTCGATATCCAAGGCGATCTGTTCACGCTCCAAACGGCGCAAGAAATGGTTTGGGTAGTAACCACGAACTTGCACATCCGTAAAGAGATAGTTTTCACGATTCTTAACTTCTGCTTCCATGGCATCAATAGCATTGTCTGTTTGCTGACTATAATTTTGGCTGACTACGAGCATGCCTCCAAATTGGAATTCCGGATTGATTGCTTTTCCAATCTTGATTGCACGAGCAGAGGCAACTAATTGGTAATGAGCTGCTTGCCAAATCAACTGGTCACGGTTGTCACCATTTTCAATCAATAGCCCTCCGCCCAAAAATGGTAGGTGGTGTAAAATATTGAATTCGTTGAAAGTAATCCAAAATTTTACTTTATCTTTGAAATATTGGAAAACAGCTTCTGCGTAGCGCTCAAAAAGTTCAATCATCTTGCGACTTTTCCAAGCACCATACTTTTCATATAGTTTGAGAGGAACATCAAAGTGACTGAGTGTGACAATCGGTTCAATATCTTTTTTCAGAACTTCATCAATGATACTTTCATAGTACTTCAAACCTGCTTCATTTGGTTGCAACTCTTCTCCACTTGGGAAAATACGAGCCCAAGAAATGGAAATGCGATAGGCGTTAAAGCCCATGGATTGGATCAAATCTAGATCTTCGATATAATTTTTCGGACTCACTAGGGCAGATTGTCCTAGCAAATCATAGGCTCCTAGCGGAACTGTTTTGTAGTCAATTTCTCCATTCATCACTTCCCCGCGAAATTCACTAACTGGAAGGACATCTGTAGTTCCTAAACCTTTCCCACTATTTGATATAATATTTCTAATCATGGTGACTCCTTTTTATTTATTTTTGGTATATTTTCTTGTGATGATTGCAAAATCGAATACTCTTTTGAATTACCATTTCTCTTCCTTATTTTGAGTGATGGTAGCCAAGCTTGACAATTCATTGGCAACATTTTTAAAGTCACGAGTGATGGATTGTGAACCTGATCTTAGCAATCGGTGGAATGGCTGTTCCGCTTTTTTCGAATCTGCAGTCTTAGAATTTTTGGAAGATCGTGCAAGATAGTCAAAAGCATGTTGCAAACCTGCGTCTGAGACCGACTCTTCTGCTCTCATTCTAGCTTCCGCTTGTCCAGCAAGGATATTGAATTGAGATAGCCGTTCTCCTACTGAAATCTTGCCACTTTCTGCAATCATGGTTTCTGGCAATTTTTCTTTTTGAATTGATTGATCCACATCTGTTTCGAGTGGTTTTGATAAATGTTCTGTGTGTACACTATAAGCAGTCTCGGATACGCTATGGTCACTATAGGCGATAGACTCCGATTGGAAAAGACTCTGACTTTCACTTAAAGAGACTGATTCCGATTCGCTCAGAGACTTAGACTCAGAAAGACTCGCACTCTTGCTTAGGGATTTTGATTCCGATTCACTGATAGAGAGAGATTGAGAATAACTTTGACTTTCACTTAGAGAGACTGATTCCGATTCGCTGATAGATAGTGATTGGGATTGGGAATGGCTGTGACTTTCACTTAAAGAGGCTGATTCCGATTCGCTCAGAGACTTAGACTCAGAAAGACTCGCAGTCTTGCTTAGGGATTTTGATTCAGATTCACTAATAGATAGTGATTGGGATTGGCTGTGACTTTCACTTAAAGAGACTGATTCCGATTCGCTCAGAGACTTAGACTCAGAAAGACTTGCACTTTTGCTTAGGGATCTTGATTCCGATTCGCTGATAGATAGTGATTGGGATTGGGAATGGCTGTGACTTTCACTTAAAGAGGCTGATTCCGATTCGCTCAGAGACTTAGACTCAGAAAGACTCGCACTCTTGCTTAGGGATTTTGATTCTAATGCACTGATAGAGATGGACTCCGACTCACTAAGAGAGTGGAAAAGACTTGTACTCTTACTTTCAGACACTGACTCAGATTTACGTACGCTCAGACTTTGCTCAAAATACTCTGACAAGGACAAACTATAACTAAGAGACTCCGACTCTCTCTGACTTGCACGAATTGACTCTGATTCAGAGAAAAGATGGGAAATGGACTCACTCAAAGCTAAAGATTTAGCGCGACTCAAGGACTCTGATTTGCTCAAGGACTCAGTTTCACTCAAAGAGCTAGACTCCAACTCACTTAAAGATTTACTGTCCGAAAGACTAACTATTTCGCTTAGAGATTCACTGGTTGAGAGACTAGTACTCATGGAATCGGATTCTGAGGCACTCAGAGATTCACTTGCTGAGAGACTAGTACTCATGGATTCGGACACTGAAGCACCAAGAGATTCACTTGCTAAGAAGCTAGTACTCATGGATTCAGACTCTGAAGCACTCAGAGATTCACTTGTTGAGTGGCTGATGCTAGAGGTCAAGGATTCTGCTTCAAATTCAGAAATACTCTCACTTTGAACAGCAGCTTCTTCAGTAATTTGGCTATTTGACACTAACTCTGAACTAGTTTGACTAGATGAAATTTCAGCAGATTCTTGGGTGGATTCACTAATCTCACTTAAGAAAGAACTCGTACTCACAGATGCAGGAGCAAGACTGTCTTGGTTGATAGATCCTTTAACTGAGTGGGTTGTTATTTCCTCTGATACAGAAATACTGGCACTCTGAGAAAGAGACTCTGACTCTGAACGAGAAGCACTGAGTGAGTTGTCATTTGACATGGACTTACGCAGGGAACTTCCTTTTTCAGAAATACTCTGACTGTAAGACTCACTGTAAGATTCTGCAACAGAAGTACTAAGCGAAGAAAGTGCGCTGGTTGACAAACTTTGACTAACATTTTTTATCAAATCAGCCATACCCAAACTATTTTGCTCCTGAAAAGCTTCCAAAACTTCCATGACAGAAACAGATTCTACTGGCAATTCAAAGTCCTCAGTAGCTTTCATTACGATTTGTTGCTGTTCTCTCATTTTTCTGCTAGTAGGCTTTGATCTGGTTCCATCCGAACGATTGTCGTTATCATTTTCTTCAACCAATCGCTTGAACTTTGATACGAAGCGTTGAAAGCTTGATAACTCTTCTTTTTTATTTTTGCTCATATTATGATTTTTTCTCCCGAATACTGTTAGATTACTACCATTATAAAGCCTGGAGCCCAATCTGTCAAAATATTAGCCAAAAAAGACTTCCAATTCCCCTTTGTGATTAATATCAATATAACTAAGCGCCATATTTTTTACAATGTTGAGATTCATATCTGCATTCATTTTTTTATATGATTCAAAAGCTTCTTTGTGAAACTCAAATACAGGATTTTTTTGAGCATATCCTTGACTAACAACTAAACTTTGGAATTGTTGTAAATAGTCAACCTGCTCAACCCAGCAATCATCAATTGCTCTTAAAACCACGATGCGTTGGAATTGGTCAAATATTTCTGGATCCTGAATTCTTTCCTTCTTATTCTGGTACTCTGCAATAAGAAGGCTAGATAAAAACTTTTTAACTTGTTGTAGATCTGTTACATCTAAATCTGCTGGAATATCCTCACAGTAATAACTAATGTTATCCAAAACAAAACGGTACAAGTCTGCCTGCTCTTTAAATGGATTTTTCTTCGTGTAATCATCCATGGCATCTGATAAAACAGATAAGAAATAATCCAAAGTAAAATCTGGATGTGCGATAATCTTATTTCGCTTACTGTAAATAATCTGCCGTTGAATACGAATACTTTCATCATACTGCTCTGTTGAACGTCTTGAAGCAGCTCCAGAATTATCGCTGTTTTTCTGGGCTTCTTCGACCTCATACTTAATACGGAAAGACGTCAAGCGCGTTTTCTGTTTGTCCTCTGGCTTAGTAATTTCTCTTTGGTAGTAATCGTTAATCCATTTACTTCCAGATTTTGTAATCAAGTCATCTTCTAAGGATACAAAGAATTTACTTAGCCCTGGCGCACCTTGGCGACCCGCACGACCACGGAGCTGTAAGTCAACCCGCTCGCTGGCCATTCTCTCTGTTCCAACGACTGCAAGTCCTCCTAGTTCAGCAACTCCTTTTTCTAGGATGATATCCGTTCCACGACCTGCCATAGAGGTTGCCACAGTTACAGCAAAACGTCTACCAGCCTGAGCGATCATTTCTGCTTCTTTCGCCGCATTGTGAGCATTCAAGACGTTATGGGCGATTCCTTCTCGGAGTAAGAGCATAGAATAGATTTCTGACATTCCTACAGATCCCGTCGCAATCAAGACAGGTTGTCCCTTGCTATGAAGGGCTTTGATATACTCTAATGATGCATACAGTTTTTGCGGAATCGTGAGATAAATCTCATCTGGATAATCAATCCGTTGATTTGGTTTTCTAGTGGGTACAACCACGACACCCAGATCGTAAACTTCCCTAAATTCATCTGCACAGACTCTACCAGTACCAGTCATTCCCGCTAATTTAGGAAACATTTTAAACAAGTTCTGATAGGTAATAGAAGCCATCGAGCGTGTTTCCAACGAAATCTTGACACGCTCTCTAGCTTCCAAAGCTTGATGCAATCCCGATTGGAGTTTATTTCCTTGCAAGAGACGCCCTGTTGCTTCATCCATTAGCTTGACTTCACCGTTTTCAACTGTGTACTTACGGTCTTTCTCGAATAGATGATTAGCTCTTAAAGCTAGATTGATTTGACGAATCAGTTGGTGATTGTTTGGATCATAAACATTTTGAACACGGAAATAAATTTCTGCTTCTTTTACTCCTTTTCTCGTCAGCCATACGGAAGTCCGAGTAGAGTCCAAATTAAAATCTTCTCCCTCTTTTAAGGTCTTGACAAATTCATCACAAGTCACAAATAGATTGGACTGAACCCGTGGCGAACCTGAAATAATCAGAGGCATTTGGGCACTATCTAGCAAGGCAGCATCCACCTCGTCAACCAAACAGAAATAGAATTTTGGTAAGAATTTCTTTGACTTGGATGTCGCCAAATTTTCTTCTAGATAGTCAAATCCTAGAGCACTATGCGTTGTATAAACGATATCATTTTTATATACTCGTTGCTTTTCTGGAACTTTAAGCCTTTTTGCTGGATTTTCTGAAACACCAACTCCAATTGTCATTCCTAAGAAATTAAATACTGGTTTCATCTGTTTGGCATCACGCAACGCTAAGTAGTCATTAGCTGTAACCAGAATCGCACTATTGCCCGTCAAGGCATTCAGATATAAGGGAAGAATAGCTGTCAAGGTCTTTCCTTCCCCCGTTCTCATCTCGGCAATTTGATTATCTTGCATGACCAAAGCACCTAAGATTTGAACATCGTACGGATAGAGACCCAATTTCCGCTTGGCTGCTTCACGAATGGTTGCATATGCTTCAGGTAAAATATCCTGCAAACTTTCTCCTCCAGAAAGACGGTCTTTAAACCATTTTGTTTTGGATTGCAGTTCTTCGTCTGTCATAGCCGCATACTTGTCGGATAGCTTGTTGACCTTATCTAAGATTTTTTCGTAACGCCTTAATTTATAGGAGTTGACCAAATTTAATTTTTTAGGTTTCATTTTCTCTCATCCACTCTTCAGTTTTCTCCAAGTCGATTTCTTGAAGTAAAAATGACTGGTCTAATAAATAGTCAATATTGGCTAGTTCCCGTGGCCTAGCCTTGGAATTTGCATATTCTCGTACTCTAGTCGGATTAAACCTATGCAATAACAATTCCTTAAAAACAGGACAGTTCACCCGCTGGCGGTGACGCTCTAGTAAACGCTGATAATCCAACTCTGGTAAGAATTTATCTGTCACCAAAGCATAAGAATTTTCAAATTGTTTGGAGTAAAGTAAGGCTGCGATATTTGAAATCGCACCATAACCAACAAAGACAACTTTTTCAAAAAAATATTCTTGTGATAGGCTTTCAATCCTTTTAAGCAAGGTCTCATGAAAATCTTTTTCCATATACAAGAGAGCTTCCTTATAAGACGAATTTACTATTAATAGATTTGAAAAATGTTTACGGACATTTTCAAGGATGTAGCCTGTCCGATTGAGATCAGGTTCAGTAAAGCAAACATAAACAGTATCTTTCTCAACATCTTTATAAAGCAGGTCTGAAATCCAATAACGATCTACTGTATAGTCTGCCACACCTTCTTCAGCAATATAAATACCTTCAAACAAGAAACGATGGCAACCCGAACTTGCTAATTGAATTTTATAATGATGGGTGTTATCAGGAATGCAAACACTCAAGCGTTCATCTTGTTTAATGATTTGATTGGAGATTTCCTCATCTCGGGCATCCTTAAATTCAATCTTTATATAGGTTGAATTTTCAGGTAGCGTTTCAATGTAACTGCCAAAAATGTAATTTTGACCACGTTTCAGTTCAGGTAGTTGGTTTGTATTGCGCATCGCCTGATAATTTGCTTGAGAATGCCATTCATGAATGACTGTCCCCGAAGGCATGAACTGGTTTTCATACAAAACATAACCACCGTCTAACAACTTGACAGATGAACCGTATAGATACTGAGATACACTTTGCATATCCCAATAAGCAAAATAGACTTCTTCCTCGTATCTCACGATTTAAACTCCCTTTCAAAACTATTCATTAATAGTGTTTTATATTGGTTAAAGAACCATTCAACAATACCTGTTGTATCATCATTGTGTCGTCCAGTCAAGCCTTTACTAATGATACTCACACGGTAATCCCGTTGTCCTAGTTCCTCTAGCATGTCCGGGTAGGCTGTCATATCATAGTCATCCTGATACATATAGGACATGATAAACTTGGTCTTTGAAAAATCAGCCGCCTCAAAGGAACTCCAGAAGCGTTCATTTAGTTGTGCCGTTCCTTCATCCGATAGCTTCCCTGTCAATCGATAAACTAAATCGAAGGAGGTCGGAAAGCCACCTGGACGAATAGTTGACTCGTTTTCAGCCACATCTCCCAAATTAACCAAGGGTTTTCCGACTATGACTGCATGAGGCTCCAATTTAGAGGCATAATACAGAGCACCGAAGGTTCCCATTGATAACCCAGATAGGTTGAGCTGATCAGTTGTAAACCCTAATTCATCCAAACAATCATGGATAACCTGAACGACCTTCTGCTCTAGCTCTTCTGAGCCAAGATAGAAAGCCCCCCCTTCAGAACGTGGATCACCAATCAACAAGAAAGGGGAACCTAGCTTGTTCATAATCCAGTATCCCTCAAATCCTTCTGCTGGACGATAACCTGAAAAATAGACGTTAAGAGGTGGTTTCAAATCTCCCGGATGGAAGAAATAAATCAGTTCCTCTCTGTTTTTATCAACAATACGTTTCCCCCCGACCAACAAGTCTCCATATCCTAAGTGAGAGTCTCGATAGTGGCAGGGGCCGATTTTGACAATTCCTTGCCCTTTTGCTTGGATACTAACACTCAAATAGTAAGTTTCATTAACATCCAGAACCAAGGACTTGTCAAAATTCGTTTCATCGTAAACCCACTCCTGCATAGGAGCATCTGTAAGTGGGTAGCCCTTGATAACATAGCGGAGCGAGCATCCTTCAGAAACTCTAAACTCTGGCCACAAATCTGTTGGAACATCTGATCTCAAATAAACATTGTATTGATAGGTCGCAATAGTCTGATAGTCCTCACCATACTGACCACACAAACGAAGGTAGTTAGTGCCTTCATAGTCAACCTGACCTGCAAACGAAGGATTAACAATCAACTCATTGACACTTAGTTTCGTTCCACTCTGTTTAGTGAAGAAACCACGTGAAAAGATATGAAGCATCTGTTCTGGATCTTCAAAAGTAGTTTTCACCGCCTTCTTCCGCGCAAGAAAACGCTCCAAGGTCTGTGTGGTAATCTTACAACGCTCGTGGTAAAACAAGCGGTAGACCTGAATCATGCTATCCAAAACTGTGACATAATCTAAATGCTCCTCGGTATCTACTAAGACCACCTCAAAGGGTTTTACAGCATTTTTGTTTTGCTTCTTATCCTTGTTCTTACCTGTATCCGACTCGTCACGTTTATTTAGAATTCCAATATCTTCAGGCAAGAGAGATATAACATCTTCTGGTTTAACATAGGTCCATTTTATATTACTAGGAATTTCATATTGTTCCTGCCAGTTTTTATCAGCAATTTGTAGAACACTAATTTTCTTCATTTTCTTTTAATTCCTTTATAGTATTCTTCCACATCTCAACAATTTCTCCCCTTGTATACTGCTCAATCTTCTTGACTGAGTGCACTAAGGACTTATTCCAATGCTCCAAATCTGTGAGATAATACATGAGCGCATCGATGAACTGGGAGATATCCTCCAGAATCCAGCCATTTTCTCCATGTTTCACATAAGAAGAACTGTATAAGTTGACCTGAGGAATTCCCCCACTAATCCCTGCGATTTGAGTCAGCACATCAGCTGGACTTCCCAAGTCAAGAATGATCCGAACATATTTCAGTGCTTTTGCCAAATCCGTATCACTATGAATGGTTGCGATATCAAGTCGTTCTCTCAGGATTTCATCTTCACTCAAGGTCGGATCTGACCCCATGGCCATTTTATTCTTTTCAACAAAAATCAAATTGGACTCATACTCTGGATTGAGCGCTAAATACCCTTCAATGACTTGTCTCACATAAGCCTCTCTACCATAATCCTGATTCTGTGTCCCGATGAGTAGGTCAATCCACTCATGTTTTAGCATCAGGTCAAACAAGGTCGTGAAGACATATTGGATCTGATCCTCTGGTAAATTGTCGTAGTTGACATAGATAATCAATTCCTTTTTTCTTTGACTATGCCCTAAGTTCAGATGAGTATCATAGGGTGGAATTTCATAATAGCCTGGCAACTGTTCTAAATCCACATCATTTTCAATTTTATCAATTTTATTGAGGCTATCTACGACAAAGAAAGGTGTACCTTCTAAATCAGCTAGCAGACGATCTGTCTCAACCATCGGATACCGCTCACCAAAAAATGACAAGATCACATTGTATTCTTCCTTAAATTTTTGGAAAAAATGATTGTGCTGAACATCTGCTGAAACAACAATGGTATCATCCTTGGTCAAAACAGAGGTTAAATACTGAGCCAGTTTTTCACTAACCAATTCTTCAATGTCACGATAAACTTCTTTGGCAAATTGTTCTTGAGCTTCAGGATTGATAATCACCTGATGATTATCCGTCGTCAAAAATTCTCTGAATTGCCATACACCTTGCAGATTTAAGTAATCCTGATAATAAGGCTGATCATTTTCAAAATAGATAATGCTTGAGACAAACCCACGGTCATCAAAGATTAGCTGATAATTAATCTGTCCACTATCGTAGTAGGTGATGTCAAAAAGATTGCCCGTTTTTGTAAAGTTAATCCGAGCATAATGCTCCTGATTTAAATAAGCATCTACAAGGAAAGGAGTATAAAAGAATTCCACTCCCTGTGGCCATTTTAAATCAGCCAAACAAATTTTTCTCACAGGCGTATCTGTCAAACCTTGTATGGTATCAAAGAGATTCCACATGGCCTCTGACAGTATTCTTTGTTGATAAAAGAAAGTTCGGACGTGGGGTGAATAATTCAAAATCAGAGCTTTATTGTCTTCTCCTGACTGTTGAAACATGCGCAACAAATTCACCACATCATCAAACATCATATTTTTAGGCATGTAATAGAAAGGCAGAGTGGTCGAATACCATTTCCGATCTTGTTGATACCAAGATGGTACAAAGTAAAACATTTACCTTTATTCTCCTTTGAGTTCTAATTCTTTGTGATAGTAAGTTCCAATTCTCAAAATACGTATTTCTTCACGCAGAGGCATAAACATACTGACTAAGATGACCAAAGTACTTGGTAAAGTCAATAGCAGACCTGGTAGCGGCAAAAAGAAGTTAATAAAATAAGGGAAACTTACATAGACGATTAGGTAGATGGCTCCTATGTTGGATTGCAAGGAAATATAACGTTTTAAAACTTTTAAGGTCTCTTTCCCGGGTTGAATATAGTCAAAATACTCCCCTTGACGTTGCATCTGTTTGGCGGTCTCTTCAGGTCCCAAGTTAATATAAGCAAACAAAATAGCTAGAAGGTAGATGGCAACGAGATAAAAGAGCAAACTAAGTGGTTTTGTGAAGTCAAATAAACTTCCAACGTTAGACGCAAATCCGTTCCCCGACAAATCTAACACTAATTGAAAGAGCATAATCACACTTGAAGCATACATAATCGGCATCCCACCAGATGGAATAAACTTGATTGGCAGGTAAGATTTTTCATAATAGCGACTACTTAGCATAATTCTGTTTAAAGGCAGACGCACCTCTGCTCTCTCGCAGACTACTGCAATATAAGTAAGTAACAAGTAAGCACAAGCAGCAACTGCTAGCACCACTCCACCCTGTATAGATTCCAAAGATTCTCCTATTAATACCACTAAATGATTAGCAAACTGTAATAGAATTCCAGAAATGATAACGATTGTGGAACCACCTACTCCTTTACGAGTATTCAAACCTGATAACCAGATAATGATAAAACTTCCTGTCACTACTGTTGTCAAAATTGCCGCATTGTATATCCAATCATCAACCAGAAGTAAGAAACGGGCATTCCCACTATAAGCCTTGTACATAATGGTTATCCCTTGCAAAAGTGCAAAAATCAATGTTAAGATTTTTTGAAAAAAATCTGTCTTTTTGGGAGACCATGATTGGATATTCCAACTTTTGTTTAAATTGATGACCTGCCAAACGATCATCGTCGTAATCCAAGGACCTAGTCCTAAAGAAAACACAGAAACTCGAGAAACATCAATCCCAGCTAAAGAATACAAGTAAGCCAGCGGATTTTGCTCCTTAATCTGTAAAGCTTGCATATTACCATTATAGCCCGGAAGTAAGATATGCCGCCCTAATATATAAATAACCAATACAAAAATTGTAAAAATTGCTCTTCGGAAAAAAATACTTGTTCGTTTCTGTTTCTTAAGACCGAAATGTTTCATCTGTCATCCTTTATTCTTTATATTTAGCAAGTCTTGCGATCATTTTCTAGCAATGTTCATGTACCATCGTAACAGCAAGACAACCCAAGAAAACAGGCTCATCCCACTGATAAACAAGATAGGATTAACTGGCTTACCATGATATTTCACCTACGAAATATAGAGCACCTCATGAGTGTAAATATACTTGGAGCTTCTCTTCTATCCTTGAATATTTTCATGTGAGAACACCTGTTCTTCCATTTCTTCTATGTGAATATTATCAAATGCATAAACGGATTTACTTAATCCTTAAAATTTTTATAAGTATATCAACTCTGTCAACATGATTGATATCTAAAAAACCATTCCCATACCAAATCTCTGAAAGGTAAGGAATTTTACGCTTTCTCATCTGATCATGATTCTTCGAAAGTTGCATGGATTTTATCCGATTTTTCTCATTAAAAAATCATTTATAAAAATTACCAGTGCCTACTATTGTAGCATATTTATCAATTATTTTCAAACACGACCTCTCTTTTTATAAGTGTGAAGGGCACTTTATGAATTTTGAACAAAATCCATTTGGAATAGGAGTGACTATTCTAAGCATTTGTTTACTATTACAACTCAGACGAAAAAGACCAGAGCATCACTCTGGCCTTTTCCTGTTCAGTTTAGCTTGTAACTAAACTTAATCTTCTTTTTTGCGAGTAGTAGCTGCAAGGCCTGCACCTAAGCCCAAGAGAGCCAATCCTGCTGCTAAAGCTGACACCTGAGACTCACTTCCTGTATTTGGAAGGTGACCTTTTTCAGTTTGTGTCACTTTTTCTTCTTGAGATTGTGCTCCTGTTTGAGTCAGTTGGTGCGCATCTGGATTGACAGAAACTTGTGGATTTGGTCCTTCTTGTGCTACAGCAGTTCCCACTTCCACGATACGATCTTGTGCTGCTACCTTATCAAAGGTTTCTTTCGATGTACGCTTACCGTTTTCGACTTCTACTAGGTGGACACGAACACCTTTTTGGCCTTCTTGGATCACACGAGTTTGCCCTACTGGAAGTTTATCGTTCTTACGTTCTTGAACTTGGAAATCAACTTCCTCTTCTTCCACTAGGAGCTCTGGCTTGTGATGAACCAAATCTTTGACACCATCAAGCGGTTGAGCCGTACCACGTTTAGTTCCTACTTCCACGATACGATCTTGCGCAACTATCTTATCAAAAGTTTCTTTCAATGTACGCTTACCGTTTTCGACTTCTACTAGGTGGACACGAACACCTTTTTGACCTTCTTGAAGAACACGACTTTCCCCCACATAAAGTTTGTCAGTCTTACGTTCTTGAACTTTGAAATCAATTGCCTCTTCTTCAACCAGAAGTTCTGGTTTTTCATGAACTAAACCTGCAGCTCCATCAAGTGGTTGGGCTGTACCTCGCTTAGTTCCAACGAGAAGAACCCGGTTAACAGGAGCCTGGATCACTTCACGGAGTTTCTCTTCACGAGTTCCGTCTGGACTAACAGATGTAAGAATGCGTTCCTTACCAACTTGTCCTTCTTGTTCTACACGACTTTCACCTACATATAGACTTGGATCTTCTTTTTCAACAGTCTGGAAGGCAAGTTCCTTTTCGACAACCTCAAGACTTGGATTCTCTTCTTGAATAGCAGGGGCTGTTTTCTCAGAAACTGGTTTTTCCTTAACTAGTTGGATACGGTATTCCTTGACCTGTTTTCCACTTTCTGAAACGAGGCGAACAAGTACTGGAAGGCTATCATCTCCGCTATCTACAACTGTTGAAGCTACTTGATTGCTTTCTTGAACGGTCACTTTTGGACGTTGTCCGCTATAGGTTACTTGATAATCTTGACGGTCTTCAGCGAAGTCAGGAAGTTCTTTTCCATCTACAAGAATCTTCGATGCAGTGCTTTCTTGAGGTAATTCGCTTGGCGCAAGGAAGGTCATCTCAATCATCGCAACACCGCTCTTGTCTGCTTTACGCTCCATACGCCATCTCATAGCTTTGGCTTTCACAGCTTTAAATGTTACGTTAATTTCATCACCAGCTTCAATATCTTTATCCGCACGATAAGGAACAGCTTCCCAATTTTCTGGGTTATTGAATGGATGGGCTGCATCGTAGGCTTGATAGTTTGAATAGTAGGTAGGCACTTCAAAGTCTGGACCAATATAACGTTCCAAAACAAGTTTAGATGGTGCATCCGTACCACTATCTGCAAAGAAGTGAAGTTTGGCTTGCGCAACAGTCCGTTCTACAATCTTACCATTTTCACGGAAAATAACACCTGTTGATACTTCTGGATTAGAAGATGGTGTTGGAGACCAGTTTGTCCAACGGCGATTTTCATTGTGGTCTCCATCATTGATATAGTCTACACGGTCATGTGAACTTGGATCAATATCATTAGTTGCAGAAGCAAAGGCTTGGTTACTGTTTTCATCATAGTTAGGGTTGTTTGAGAGAGCCTCACCAAGTTTGTCCGTTACTCGTACAGTGAACTCCGCAACGAGGTCACTACCAAGGACACGGCCTCGAACAGTAAATTGACCTGCTTTTGTCAGATTTTCTGCTGGAACTTTTTCCCATTCCACTGTCAAGTCTTTTGTCTCATAGCCGTCTGTACCTGTGAAGTAAACAGGAACCTTAGTTGGCAATTCAAGCGGTTGCCCTACTTGTAGTAAGCGAGCTTGTTTAACCGCTGCAAGAGGTTTACGAGAAAGTAAGTCTTTATTGCTTGTAAAGTGTAGACGGTATTCTCCTAGGATGTCGCCATTTTCAGCTTTCGCGATGACACGAACTGGCTCACCTTCACGAACGCTTGGAACGACGGTAGCGAGACCATTGTTGCTAACACTTGCTGTTACTGCGGGAACCTTTCCATCTAAAGACTCAAGGTAGTAGTCTGTCAAATCAGGGTTGAAGTTTGCTAAATCTTTGCCGTCAACTTGGATTCTTGTTTGTCCTTGTTTAGCTGCCGCAACTTGTTTCGCAAAGATTTGCACCTCTGTGATAGAAGTTCCGCGCTTGTTATCTGCTTTCACCATGCGAATGCGCACAGCATAGGTTTCAACTTTATCAAAGCTAAAGTGATTCATTTCACCAGCCTTGAGTTGAGTAGGGGCTTTTAGATTTGTAACAGGTTTCCAGTTAGCTGGATCGTTAAAGACATGTTCTTCATTGCCTACAAAGCTAGGGTTTTTAGGAGCTGTCGGAACGGTCTTACCGACATAATACTCAATCACATAAGACTTCGGTGCACCGACTCCATGATCTTCGTGAAATCCGACACTTAGATTATCAACGGAACGTTTGCTCAAGATACCTGAATCTCCGAATAGGACACCAACTGAAGCTTCTGGATTGCTACGATTCCAGTTTGTCCAACGATTAGCTGGTCGGTCATTAAAGGAAATCAATTTATCGTTGACGTTTGAAACAGGGTCGCTCGGATTTGAGTCTGAAGCAAAGGCAAGTGGCAATTCTGAACCTGTCCATTGGTCAGAAATGTTTGCACCTTGCTCAGTTTGAGCAGACACACGAATATGAAGTTTAGTTGTTAATTGCGTACCTTCTAGGCGACCAGTGACTGTAAAGACACCTTCCTTGGCGTATTGGTCTGGACGAATCGTATCCCAAGTAACCTTAGCAGATGAAACGTGACCATTTGAATCGTAGGTACGAACACTTTCTGGTAATTGTGGCGCTTCTGCGATTGGAGTTGTCACACTAACTTCTTCAACTGAAACGATGCCTTCTACAGAGACTTTAGCACGCGCTTCAAGGTCAAGGCCTTCAACTTTACCTAGAACTTCAAAGGTTTGATAGTGGTCGAGTTTTTCTTTTGGAATAGCTTGCCATGTGACTTTATGAGTTTTAGGGAAACCTTTGTCATACTCAACCGTTACTGTTACTGGAAGAGTAGGTTCTTGATGCAAGTCAGTCACTACATTTACTGGACGGATAGATTGCGCAATCTTCTTCTCAGTGTTGGCTTGGATAGTGAGGTCAACTTGGCCTCTAGCCCCCTCATATTCCGCTTTGAGAGTGACTGATCCTGGCTTATGCAACTCAAGCATTCCTTTACGAACTGCGACTTCCCCTTCACCACTTGTAGAGAAGTTCACCTTATCAGCTGGTAATACAGCTTGCGTTCCGTCTTGATAGTGAGCCCGAACCGACAATTTCACTGTTTGGTCTTCTTTGAGAGCATCAGCTTGTTCCACTTGCAGGCTCAAATGGGCAATTTTTGGTGCTTCTTCAAGGAATTGAATTGCATAAGTTTGAAGAGGGCCACCATCATTTGGTTGAACAAAGATGCTTGCACGCATACCGTTTGCTGCACTTGCTTGAAAGACTGTAACAGTTGCATTTTCAGCACTTGCTGTGACTTCTGGCAATTGGGCACCATAAGCAAGAGTGCGGTATTGCATTGGATGTTGACTAGTGAGGTCTGTAACAGCTTCACCACCAACAATTACAGTTGGTACTACAGGTGCTGCAGCATTGCCTTCTTCTACTACAAGAGTAGCATGTACGGTTTCGCCTCCTAGTTGGCCAGTCATTTGAATACGTGATCCAGCAACTGACAGTTTAGCTTTATCTGCTTCCGCAATCTCCCATTTATCCACTTCGTATTCTTGAACGCTTCCATCTGTTACAGCGATAGAAACGTATTTATCAACAGCATTCAAATCTGTTCCTGGAACAACACGTTTAACAGTTGGTAGTTCTTTCGCAATTGCTAGAACCTCGACACGAGCCTCTACCTCACGTCCATCTGCCATACCTTTAACAGTCACAACTCCAGCTTGGCTTACATCTACAGGAGACCATGTTACTGGACGTTTTTCACGACTGCCATCACTGTAGACAAAAGCGACGGTCTTCGGCATTTTTGGTTCTTTCTCGATAACAGTACGTACTTTTGGTACCTCTGTTCCTAGAACTGTCTTTTCTTGTCCTTCTTTCTTACCAGTAAAGACTGTTACTTGACCAGATTTCAAGAGATCCGAATGAGCTGTTAGTGTGAATTTACCTGCTTGTTCAGTTGATTTAACAATGGCAACCCCTTTACCGTTAAAGGCTCTGCGAATCCAAGAACCATCTGGCTGCGCCTTATAGCGTTCACGGCTGGCTTGTTCCCCATTATCAACACCGACTAGTTGACCTTGTCCATGCAATTGGAAACGAACCAAATTATTGGCAGTTGGCACTACATTTCCTTGACTGTCAACGATTTCGTAGTAGATGTAGGTCAAGTCTTTTCCATCTGCAGCGATTGCGTGTTCTTCCTTAATAAGACGAACACCTGCTGGTTGACCTGCAGTGGTAATCTTGTCACGTGCAATTTCTTTTCCAGCTTCATCGCGAGCTACAGCTTCCAAAGTACCTGGTTGGTAAGCAACCTTCCACTCAAGATAGAGTTCCTTAGCATTCGCACCTTCTTGGTAGGTACGGCCATCACTAGTTTGTTTCTTGTTGAAGGTCTTAACTCCAAGAGATTGACCGTTCAAGAACAATTCTACGCTTGCAGCGTTTGAATAGGCGCGAACTGGGATTTTTCCGTCTGCATCTTCGACTTTCGATGCCAATTCTCTATTTTCCCAGTTCCAGTGAGGAAGGAGGTGAACCATTGGTTTCTTCTTGGCAGAAACCCATTGGCTTTGGTAGAGATAGAAGTCATGCTTTGGAATACCAGCTGTATCTACGATACCAAAGTAAGAGCTCTTAACGGGAGTTTGGTTTTGGTTGTGCCATGGCGTAGGCTCACCTATATAGTCCGTACCTGTCCAGATAAACTGTCCAGCATAGCCAGCGTTGTCACGGTCAAAAGTCCATGAATCTGTTGCCGTTTTACCCCAGCCAACTCGGTCATTACCATAGTCAGACTGTTCGTAATGACGTTCAGGTCCGTTGCTATGTTTCAATTCACTTTCAGGACGATAGTAGCTGCCACGTGTACGGGTTGCTGAAGATGTTTCTGAACCGTAAATCAACCATTTTGGATGTTTCGCACGAAGTTTCTTGTAGTTGTCTTCTGAGTAGTTGAAACCAACCGCATCAAGTTCTTCGGCAATCTTCTCATGGCCACCACTACCATCTCCAAAGCGGAACTTATCTGCTCCCATGGTAACATAACGTGTAGTATCAACATCTTTAATCACTTTTACTAAGCGTTTAACCGTTGCAAGTGAGTGTGCATCACCGTTGGCTTCACCGATTTCATTTCCGATAGACCACATGAAGACAGCTGGGTTATTTTTGTCTCTTTCGACCATGGTACGAAGATCATAGTCAGACCATTTTTCACCTTTCCTAGCTTCTGGGTGAGTGGCATCTTTTTCAAAGAAACGACCATAGTCATAAGGTTTCTTTCCACCGTACCATGTATCAAAAGCCTCTTCCTGAACCAGCAAACCAAGTTCTGCTGCGATTTGCAAGGTTTGCTCACTAGCAGGGTTGTGGGTTGTACGGATGGCGTTAACACCCATCTCCTTCATTTGTTTGAGACGGCGATATTCTGCCTTATAGTTTTCTTCTGCTCCAAGTGCTCCGTGGTCATGGTGCAAGGAAACACCATGGAATTTAATGCGTTCACCATTCAAAGAGAAACCTTCATTTGGAGTCCAGTGATAGTAACGGTAACCAAACAAATCTTTCTTAGCATCGACTAATTGACCGTCACGGTAAACACGCGTAATCAATTCGTACAAGGCAGGTTTGTCATTTAAAACTGTCCAGAGTTTTGGTTTTTCAACTTCTAAAATCGCATCTAGGCTTGTTGATTCATGTGCTTTTAAGGTACGGCTCGCTGTACGAACCAAACCTGTTACAGCCTGACCACCACGTTCAACGATTTGATACTCTGCCACAAGTTCATGGTCTTTATCATCTGTATTGACGATTTTGCTGGCTACATGAGTTTCAACCTTGCCATGTTGCTGTTCTTCAAGTTTTGGTGTTAAGATGGTTGTCCCATTTTTCTCTACATGAACTTTATCTGTCACTTGCAAGGTCACATCACGGTAGATACCACTACCTGAGTACCAACGGCTACTTGGTTGTTTGTTGACAGCATGGACAGCAATCACATTCTCACGACCATCTTTGTGAAGGTATTTGGTGATATCGTATGAGAACTGGTTATAACCATTTGGATAATGCCCCACTAACTGGCCATTGACATAGACTTGAGAATCCATGTAGACACCATCAAAGGTTACACGAACATTTTTCTTGAGATCTTTTTCATCAAGTTTGAAGGTCTTACGATACCAAGCTTCACCACCATTGAGCTGTCCACCTTCGTTTTGGGCAGGTGACTGATGGTCAAAATCGTTAAAGATACTCCAGTCATGTGGGAGATCCAATTTTTGCCATGTTGATACGTCTGCATCTGATTTCACAGCTTCTTTAGGATTCGCATTGAGTTTAAAGTGCCAATTTTGATTAAAATTCACTTTTCTATCTTCAATCATTTGATTCACTTCTTCATTTGTTGCAGCTTTCAACTCTTCCTTGACAGGCTTTTCTTGACTTGAAGCTTGAGATTCTACCTTTGGAGCTGTTTCTTCAGGTTTTAGAGATGCTTTCTCCTCTTTTGGAGCTACAGTTTCATCTTCTTTCTTCTCTGGTTTGCTTGCTTCAATTGGAGTAGCTTGACTTTGATCGACACTTGCAGCATCCTTGTGCTCTGCTACAGCTTGATCCTCTTTTTCCTCTACTACCGGACTTTCCACAGTGTGAGTAATCGGAGTTTCATCCGCGAAAACTGGTGATTCTCCAACGACACTTCCTACAAATAGAACCGCACAGGTTCCAATCATGACAGAGCAAGCTCCTACGGCAAACTTACGAATACTGTAGACTCTTTTACGATTCCAATGGCCTTTTTCCATAAAACCCTCCTTTAGCAACCGCTTTCATTTATTTGTAAGCGCATTACTTTTTCATAGCCTTTTAGTTCTATTTTATAAAACAATATAGGGAATTTCAATACCCTAAATACAAAAAATCATAATTTTGATTGTTTTTTCTAAAATTTGTAGAGGATTTTAAAAATATGAATGTAGTTTTAAAACAAAATCAAACAATTTTTGACACTCAGTTAAATATTATAAAAAAGTTCCTTTTGTAAGGAACTTTTTTACTTATAATTAAAGATTCCCCCTGCCAACTTATCAGCTAGTTTAGGAAAGAGGGTATAAAACTTATGGGCTAGGTTCAACAAAACTGGGAGATTGAGTTCCCGTTTGTTTTTTCCTATGGTTTTGACAATCTTTCTAGCGACTGCATCTGGTTCTAAGAGAAAGCGATCAACCGACTTGAGGTAGGTCCCATCTGGGTCTGCCTGGTCAAAAAATCCTGTGCGGATTGGGCCTGGATTGACCGTCGTTACATAGACACCGTAAGGCATGAGTTCGAGGCGCAGAGCATTTGAAAATCCAATAGCCGCAAATTTGGTCGCTGAGTAAAGGCTAGACTTGCTAGTCGCTATCAAACCTGCCATACTGACGATATTGATGATATGGCCTTTTCGGCTTTCTTTCATACGAGCTGCAAGACGACGAGACAGATTCATCAGAGCAAAGGTATTGACCTTAAACATCTGGTGAATTTCTTGATTAGAAATCTGGTCGAAATCTTCAAATATTCCATATCCAGCGTTGTTGATCAAAACATCAATCTTTCCATAACGGAGATAGAGGTCAGCTACCAGAGCTTCTAGGGCTGAGTCATCAATAATATCGATTTCAATCAATTCCACATTAGAATGATTTCCATATAGTTGAGCTAGTTTTTCCTTGTTTCTACCTAGTAAGATGAGTTGGTCATTGGGCAAGAGTTTGACCATTTCTTGGGCTAAGCCACCGCTAGCACCTGTAATGAGAATCGTAGACATATTTATCCTTTCTCAATCTTCTAAATTTCCACTTCTTCCAAGTCTTTGACCACATGAACATTTTCAAAAACAGTTGCTGCATCTTTCTTGAGCTGACTGATATCTTTTGAGAGGAAACGAGCACTGATATGATTGAGCAAGAGGCGCTTAGCACCGGCTTCTGCTGCCACTTGTGCTGCCTGCATATTGGTTGAGTGACCGTGATTGCGAGCAATTTTTTCATCTCCCTTGCCATAAGTCGACTCGTGAACCAAGACATCGGCGTTGACAGCTAGACGCACACTGGCATTGGTTTTTCGGGTGTCTCCAAGAATAGTAACTACCTTGCCAGGTCTCGGTGCTGAGATATAGTCTGTCGCCTTGATTTCAGTTCCGTCTTCGAGAACAACATCCTGACCGTTTTTGATTTTTCCAAAAAGCGGGCCGAACGGGACACCAGCAGCCTTGAGTTTTTCAGCATCCAGCGTTCCTTCCAAGTCCTTTTGCATGACACGATAACCAACACAGAAAATAGTATGGTCCAGCTCCTCTGCATACACAGTGAATTTATCGGTCTCAAGGATTTTGCCTAGAGAATCTTGGTCAAACTCATGGAAATGAATTTTATAAGGCAGACGAGAACCTGACACACGTAGACTGGTTAAGACAAAGGACTTGATCCCTTGAGGTCCATAAATGTCCAAATCTGTCTGCTCTTCATTGGCCTGAAAAGCACGGCTGGAGAGAAAACCTGGTAAACCAAAAATGTGGTCTCCATGCAGGTGGGTGATAAAGATTTTGCTGACCTTACGTGGTCGAATTGTGGTTTCCAGAATGCGATTTTGCGTTCCTTCTCCACAGTCAAAGAGCCAAACTGCGTTAATCTCATCCAAGAGTTTCAGGGCGAGACTTGAAACGTTGCGGGCTTTAGAGGGCTGACCAGCCCCCGTTCCTAAAAATTGAATATCCATTCGATACTTTCTAATTAATCAATATATAACATGGCTGTGCGATTTTCCGATCGGAAATAAGGCTTGCCAGAAAAAGCAACAGCTTCTTGTAGTAAATCCTCTTGGCTATAACCTTTGAGACGTGTGCGACCATCTGCTAAACTTTCCAAGTCTGTCAAGGCTGTGAGACTTTCCACACTAACAACTTCCTCACCTCCGACAGGCTTCATGTAAATCTTTCCAGACTCCTCAAAAACTAGTTGATGGGGGAAAATTTGCGCAATCTCAAAAAGTAAGTCATCCGAGATTCCCTCTTCATTTTCAGAGAAAATCCGCCCCAGTCGCTCACTCTCATAGCAAAATCCAAAGGATTTACCCGACAGGTTAAGGCGAATAAAGGGCTTGCTTTCTAGAGTGAAACTTGGCTCAGCATTGTAGAGGTTCAGTTCCTGACTGAGTTCTGCAAAATAATCCGTCGCAGCTTGAGGACTCTTTTTCTGGTAGAGTTCAGCAAAGTAGGCATTGACTACACTCGGAGGAGGAGTGATAAGTGCCAACTGCTCTTGTTCTGTTTTGCCAGCTAGAAGTTGATCCAGATAGACCTTATCCAGACTTGTATAACCTCCATACTTTAGAGCCAAGGTTTTAATATCAGTCATAAAATTCTTCTAACCTCCATTTATTTTTCTCCGAAATGTAGCCTGTGATCACTTCTCCATCCTCTTGATAGTCACGAACTTCAAGAATCGCCACACTTTCCAAATCATGAATCTTGTAGGACTTAGAAAAAGGCACGCGCAGGGTAAAGGGTTCGAAAATATCCTTGATCTTTTCCAAAAACAATGCTTGCAGCTGCTCACGACTATCCTCAGACTTGGCAGAAATGAGGGCATACGGCGTTTGGGTAGGCGTGAAATCCTCCACCAAATCCGCTTTATTATAAAGGGTCAGGCGAGGAATATCCTCCATATCCAAGTCTTTCATAATAGACAGAACCGTTTTTTCATGCTCCTCGTGATAAGGATTGCTGGCATCAATAACATGAACCAGAAGGTCAACATGCTTGCTTTCTTCCAAGGTTGACTTGAAACTGGACACCAATTCTGTTGGCAAATCTTGGATAAACCCAACCGTATCAGTCAAGGTAACCTGTAGATTGCCCACCAGATGGATACTCTTAGTCGTCGCATCCAGAGTCGCAAAGAGCTCGTCCGCTTCATACTGGATCTTACTGGTCAAGGTATTCATGATGGTTGATTTCCCAGCATTAGTGTAACCAATCAAACCAATCTTAAAGGTGCTAGACTCCAGACGTTTTTCTCTGACTGTGGCCCGATTTTTCTCAACCACCTTGAGCTGACGCTCGATATCCGTGATTTGATTGCGAACGCTACGACGGTTCAGTTCAAGTTGGCTCTCACCTGGTCCACGGGAACCAATTCCCCCTGCCTGACGACTAAGCATAATTCCCTGACCGACCAAGCGTGGCAAGAGATATTTGAGCTGAGCTAGGTGGACTTGGAGTTTTCCTTCATGGCTTCGAGCCCTCATGGCAAAGATATCCAAAATTAGCTGCATACGGTCAATGACTTTGACACCGAGAATTTCCTCCAAATTGACATTCTGCCTTGGTGTCAGACGGTTGTTGACAATAACAGTTGTGATTTCTTCCGCATCTACCATGAGCGCAATCTCTTCCAACTTACCAGAGCCAACAAAGGTCTTAGAATCATACTTTTCACGTTTTTGTCTGTAACTATCTACTACGACTGCCCCAGCTGTCTTAGCCAGACTGGCCAACTCTTCCATGGAGAGGTCAAAATTATCCATGCCCTGCAGTTCCACACCAATGAGCAGGACTCGTTCCTCTTTTTTCTCCGTTTCAATCATTCAAAAACTCCTCAATCTGGCTTAGAATGCGGTCCTTCACTCCAGACTCTCCTATCTGATAAAAGGTCACCTGCATGCGATTACGGAACCAGGTCAACTGACGCTTGGCAAAACGACGCGTCGCCTGTTTGAGACTCTCGCTGACTTCCTCCAGAGTCTGCTCCCCACGGAAATAAGGAAAAAGTTCCTTGTAGCCAATGCCTTTGGCAGCCTGCACATCTGGATAATGGTCAAAAAGCCACTTAGCCTCATCCAAAAGCCCAGTCTCAAACATCAGATCCACTCTGTGGTTGATACGCTCATAGAGTTGACTGCGTTCATCATCCAGGCAGATAATCAACGGTTCATACAAGGACTCTTGATTTTCCAAATCCTGAGCAAAATGGGCGATTTCCAAGGCTCGCATAGCACGACGACGGTTAAACTGGGGAATTTCAAGATTTGCTTGCTCCACAAGATAGGCTAATTCTTCATCTGAATAAGGCTCTAAACTAGCTCGATAGGCTAAAATCTCCTCATGGGGCGTCTCTCCACCCAGATGGTAGCCTTCCAGCAAGCTCTGGATATAAAGCCCTGTTCCACCAGCAATAATAGCTAGTTTTCCTCGACTTTGAATGTCCTCTATAGCCTTTTTAGCTTCTGAAACAAAATCAAAAGCCGAGTAAGACTCGGTCACCTCCCTGACATCAATCAAATGATGAGGAACAGCAGCTTGCTCCTCTGGGCTAGCCTTGGCCGTCCCAATATCCAGCCCTCTGTATACTTGCTGACTGTCACCGCTAACTACCTCTCCACCAAAGCGCTTGGCTACTTCAATAGCAAGGGCTGTCTTTCCAACAGCAGTCGGTCCAACAATTACAATTATTTTTATTTTCATCTTTTTTCCTTGAAAAATTCCCATTTTTTCGTTACTATTATTATATCACAAAAAGGTCAGTCAGAAAAATGCTACCACTTGAGGAGCTAGGCTGATCGGGAAGATAAAGGAGGAAGACTCATGGCTAAAGGATTCGCTAAAGGTCTTGTAACAGGTGTCGCAGGAACTGTCGCTGCCGTTGCAGGTGCAGTATACGCAATTAAAAAGAAAGTGATTGAGCCAGAAGAGCAAAAAGCAGCTTTCATCGAAGAAAACCGTAAAAAAGCAGCTCGCCGTCGCGTATCACATTAAGCAACAAAAGAAGTTGGGGATAAACTTAATTTGAGGAGAATGCCCAATAAATATTTCCACAATAAAACACATAGTATCAGGTATTCAAAAAACTGATACTATGTGTTTTTTGATTTCGACGACTTTTAACCCATACTTTATAATTAAAAAGTAGAAATCGAATTGATAAATAAAGTATGAATCTATATTACGAAAGTTAGACAGAAAATTTCATGATTGAGGTGTAAATTAAATATGTTTGCTACTATTCTTTACTTATATTATTCATAAAAAGGCAATATTGAATCTATTAAATTTACAATATCAGATTTTGTAATAACGTATATATACACAATGATGTTAACTGTCATCCAAATGCAAACAATTCGCGTACTAATAATTTTACAAATGAACGAGACATACTTTCCTCTTTTTATTGATTGTCACTGAGACAAATTAATTACTTTGTCGTATTGTGCAAGTGTCTCCTCATCATAATGGTGGATTACCTCAACCAAGGTTTGTGGAAGGGTTAATAAGATATTTGAAATTTGTTTTGAATTCACTTTATCAAGATTGGCTTTAACCTCGTCTGCCAAAATCAGATCACTATTATGATACAAACTGCGAGCGATTTCTATACGTTGCTTTTCCCCACCAGAAAGATGATTTCCATAAAGAAGATGTCCCTTTAAAAATTCTAGATTTACTCGATTAAGAATCAGGTCCATCTTTATATTATCCATCGACTCTCCAAGGGTAATATTCTCCTCAAGTGATAAACCATCAAAAATATAGGAATCTTGTAAAATATAAGAAGCTGATTTGGCAACTTGCTCTTGATTTAAGATCTGACCAGCATAAGTCACCTTCCCCAAATCTGGAGATAGTTGCCCATAGATGAGGTTAAGTAAGGTTGACTTACCACAACCACTTGCACCTATTAGAGCAATTTTTTCTCCTTTTTTAATTTCAAATGATAGATTTTCAAAAAGTATATTATCTTCAAAACTTAAACTGACGCAATCAACTAAGATAGGAAAAAGTGATGTTGAAGACAGGTCATCTGTTTGTATAATCGCATCTTGAAGTAGAAAATCATAACGATTCCTAAGCTGCTTGCTTGATTTATAGGTATTGATAAAATATGACAATTCATTGAATTGATAGCCTATGTTATGAGATACTAGATAAATTGCAACAAAACTAGCTCCTGACAAATAATTATAATAAGTCATTATACCACCGATAATGATGGGAACTACCGAACAAAATGCGTCAATACTATTAATGAGAATATTATTAATCGTACGTTGTTGTTCATAACGAATGTCCTGATCAATTCTCTTCGACAAGGCTCTTCTGAAAAGAGAATAGAAGAAATCCATAGCACCGTAATTTTTAATCACACTCTCTCCACCAATGATATTCGTTGTCTGAGACAAGTACTCCTGATTCGACGTCGCTTTTTCCTCAGAAATAAGGGCTAATTTTTTACTACCTATACCACTACAGAGTGCAGGCATAGAGTAAAAAAAGATAAATATCCAGCCCAACCAAAAATTTGTTGTCAATGCATATACAATGGAAACTATTGTAAAACCAACTGAGGAAATAATAATGACTGCTGGTTCGAGATAAGACGTTTCTAATTGTTTGACATCGTTTTCAAGATTGGATAGGATATCCTCTTTTTTACTATTTTTATTATATAGAAAATGCTCAAACAATTTATATTTCATGATCCAAGTGAAATCTGCTACTAACTTGGCATAATAATACCTTTTCCCAGCCAATCCAATAAGAATAAATAAATTACCAATTATACCTACAGTAAGGGCTATCCATAAATCATCCAGAATCTTCTTCTCAAAACTGGCTATAATCATCGATACCAAGGTTGGTGTGATGATAGCCTCTAACCACGTAATAGCAATGAAAATAAAATAGAGCACCAAATGTTTTTTTGTGATGAACTTTTTAAGCATATCTAATGAACCTTTCAAAATTGTTAACTAATTTTGTTAAACGCTCTTTATCCTTACTCAATTCAATAATTTTATAAATACAGTATTCCATTAAATCTTGTTTTTTACACTCAATAAATTTTCCTTCTTCAGAAATAATTGATGAATAGCCATCAATCATATTTGCGACACATTCCATGCACATTCCTCTACACCAACAATCTTTACACTTAGAAAAGTTATCCTTATTATTGAATTGTGTAACTTTATCACTGCTATGGGTCCCCCAAAATCTAAAGCAAGATTTAGTTGATCCATCAACATCAAATGTTATTGTTGTTTCTGGATCAATATCATCACAAAACGATTCTATCTTACTTTTAAAAATCATTGAAAGTAGCACATCATAAACAATCGGGCTAATGTAGTTTTTAACATTATTATTGATAATATCTTCGAATGACTGATCGATAAATGTTTTTCTATTTTCTTCAGTCATTTCCATTTCTTTAACTATTAGAATTTTATTTTTGCTAAATACATTATTGATATTAAATCTAACACCCATATCAGTAAAATATCTATAGATATCCCCTTTTTGAAATCCAAGTATTTGATGCATCCGCGTGTAAGTAGAAGCGACTTCAAAATTTTCGTAATCTATTTCTTTTAAATACTGAATAAAATTCAATGTTCGTCTATGACTTCCCTTGCCTCTTAACTTATCGTGAATCAATTGTGGGCCATCAAGGCTAACTGTTAAAAAAGGATGATAATTGTTAATCATCATTTCAACTTTCTTATTTAGGATGGTACCATTTGTCACAGTTTCAATTTTTTGAATCTCAATATTTTTAGATAGCTTTTCAATAATATAAACAAACAAATCAATATTTAAAAACGGCTCGCCTCCAAAAAGGATTAATCTCTTTATACATTGAATTCTGCGAGAGACTAGCTGATCAATAATTTTATCTGCTGTATCAATATTCATCAGTTGATTCATCATTCCGTAATTACCACCATCAGCATAGCAGTATGTACATGAAAGATTACAGTTATTTGAAATATTGATTACTACTTTTTTTAAAATATTATAATCGTTTTCTTTTTTGATATTATTATTCAAATCATCTATTGAAGTTGATAAAGTAAAGGTTTCAGAATTAAAATAAAGAGTATCAGATTCTGTAATAAATGCTTTTAACATAATTATTCCCCCTATATAACATAGAGAGGGAATAAAAATCCCTCTCACAATAAAAATAAGATAGTCGTTACCGACCTCCACCACAAGAATGACTAGGGCCGCAATCATGAATAACATAGGCTGATTTATTGGCTAGTAATTCTTCCAAATCGATAATTTTGAGATTATCCATTTTATTGTCCTCCTTTATTTGATGATATGATTATATCATTCAATAGTTCAGTCAAAATTTCTTTCCCATATCTGCTTGACGACTGTCCTCCCCTAAAACTTTTTTTAAATGTCCTTCATAAATCTTTGCTAAGTGGTTACTGCCTGCTAATTTTATTGCTCCAATACATTTTTTCATTTCAATAATTGCAATCTTATTTCCGTTTTTTTGATAGCGATAAAGGTTTTGAGCATAGAGAAAAATGAGTCTTTCATAAATTTCTGTCTCGATAAAAAAGCATTGTTTCAATTGTTTTTCAAAATACAAAGCATCCATAAACTTTTTCTTTTCAATACAGGTAATATAAGCATTAAGCAACATGGTTGAAATCAGGCGTCGATTAATAGGAATTTCTTTATAAAAATCTGATCGTCTAGACATTTCTCTTGCTAAAACCATAAAAACATCATGTTTTAGAACATCCAAAGTATTCATGAAAATCAACAATTCATAATATCCCCAATATTCAACACCAAATAGATAATCGGTTAAATCATCCAAATCTGTTTCATTATAGTATTTTTCTCCCGATAAATCCTGAAGGCGAATTTTAACTAAAATGGTATTTATATGATGAAATTTCTCTCGTTTTCCTTCATTTTCCATTTGAGATATCAACAATCTCTTCATCCCTTCAATGTCGCGAGTCGTTACACATTTCCTAACCTGAGCTAATAGTTCATTTAGTTCATCACGATGAAAATCATGAACGGCATACATAAATTCATCAATTGGCATGTTAATTTCATTTAGAATATGTATAAACTTTGAAATGGTTAAATCCGTTTCTCCTTTTTCGAAACGTGAAAGCTGAGATGTTGATATACCAGCCTTCGTGAGATCCTTTAACCGCAATCCTCTTGATTCTCTAAACTTTTTAAAAATTTCTCCAAAATTTTTCATTCTGAACCTCCATCACGCATATATGGGAATATATTTTATTCACCCCAATAATAACATATAATAAAAAAAAACAAAAGTGAGGATTACACATGAAAAACAAAAAATATTACCACTCCTACTCTTTTTACTAGAAGGAATTATTATTATCGGAGTTGGATAATCTTAATTTCTAAGGAGAGTTTTGCCTAGACTGCTCAGCGATAAGTACTGCTGAGCGCCGGCTTATAGTTTGGAGGCAGGTAATGTACGTAACAGTCAGGTATTGCCTGCCCTCTTTAGCTAGATAGAAAACATCAAACTTTCTTACATTATCGCGAATTCCAGTTACAAAACTCCCATTAAACTTAAGTTCTTACTGAATTAAGACATCACTCCTATCTCTCCTTACACTCGTCCTAGCATGCTTAGTCCGAAAAAGTTTAACTATAGTCAGCACAATGACTCCTATACCTGTCTTAAAAAGGCTTTTCGCTAGACCACTACAGTTGACGAAAAGCCTGCTTTTGCAGATTATAAATTTGAACTTTATCCTCATAAATTACAACATAAGAAAACACCTCATAAGTTAGATTTTTCTGTCTAACTTATGAGGTGTTAGTCATAGAAGGATATTTACATTTTTCTTAAATAGCCAAATCAAACTTCAGCTGTGGCTTAACCGGATTATAATCAACCAACTCAAAGTCCTCCGCTCTGATATCAAAGAAATTGGTCCCATCAGGAACATTTAAAACCAAGCGTGGTTGGCAGTTTGACGGCTCACGACGGAGCAATTCCTCAGCTTGTTCAAACTGATTATCATAGATATGAAGGTTGTTGATAAAATAGAAAAACTTCCCAACCTTCCATCCGAAATGCTTGGCAATCATCATCTGTAGAGCCACATACTGCATAGCATTGATGTGGTGTGCAACCAGCATATCATTCGAACGCTGGGTCAAAGTCGCATCCAGATAGATTTCCCCATCTACTCGACGGACATCAAACATAGTCTGAAAGGCGCATGGAAGAAGGCCGTCTGTCTCCTCAAAAGCTTGGTAATCCCAGAGAGAGATGATATTGCGACGGTTCCAAGGATTGGCTTCCAACTGCTTGAGAATCTTGTTGATGATGTCGTGTTTCTTAACGACCGCCCCATAGCGCTCACCGATGGTTCCTGTATCTCCCACTTCCCAGTCATTCCAGTAGTGAACATTGTACTTGCTATTTAGCACTTCTAGGCTATTAGACTGGTCTTGATAGATCCAAAGTACTTCTTTGATGGCGGATTTGATTGCAATGGGACGCAAGGTCGTGATGGGAAATTCCCCCTTGGCCAAGTCATACTCTGCAAAGGCACCCGTTACGTACTTGGAGTTGGCAACAGTCCCATCTTTGTACTTGGGACGAGCCTGCTCAGAAAAGACACCGTCTTTGAGGATTCGTTCAATATTTTCTTTAAAAATCGTATCTGCTTTTGTCATTACTCTCACCTCATTTATTGTCTTAACTAGTATAGCATAAAAAAGAAAAGAGGAACATTACTAACTCTAGGTTAGCATTTTTCCTCTTTTATTATTTTATTGCAATACAAGTGATGCTGCTCCGATAACTCCAGCGTCATTTCCTAGAGTTGCAAGAGCCAATTTAGTGGATGTACGTACTTGTGGGAAGGTATTTTCATCATAGACTTTTTGAACACCTTGGAGAAGGAATTCTCCTGCAGCTGAAACTCCACCACCGATAACAATCGTTGATGGGTTGAGGATTGAGCCGATATTAGCACAAGTGATTCCCAAGTAACGTGAGAAGTTACGGTAAACGATCAAGGCAAGGTCGTCCCCTTCTTTTGCAAGGTCAAAGACAGTTTTGGCAGTTACTTCTTCGCCGTCATCAATCAAGCGTTTCAAGGCTGCATCGCCTTCGTATTCATCTGCATATCGACGAGTCAAGTTGACAATCCCTGTTGCAGAAGCAACTGTCTCAAGACAACCCTTCTTACCACAGGTACATGCGATTGGTTGGTCAAAGTCAACAGTGATGTGACCAAGCTCTCCTGCCGCACCAGCAACACCGTGGAGCAGTTTTCCTTCAGCGACGATACCACCACCAACACCGGTACCAAGTGTCATAAAGACAACGTCCGGTTGGTTGTCACCAGCACCCATCCAGCGCTCACCAAGAGCAGCTACGTTGGCATCATTATCAATGAAGAATGGAATACCCAAGGCTTTTTCAATCTTTTCTTTAATTGGTTGAAGGGTTTTCCAGTTTAGGTTGTAGGCACCGATAACAGTTCCTTTTTCACGGTCAACCACACCAGGTGATCCCATCCCAATCCCTAGGAAATCCGTAGCTGACAATCCAAGCAAGTCCAAACGATGCTGAATAGACTCAATCATATCATCTACGATATGGCTTCCCTCGTCCAAAATATTGGTCTTGATAGACCATTTTTCTTGGATTTCTCCCTCTTGAGTTAAAATTGCAAACTTGACAGATGTTCCACCAAGGTCAATCCCAATAATCTTTTGACTCATCGTCTTCTCCTTTTTAATTGAAAATGCTTACAGATATAGTATAACAAAATCGTCTGTTTTGTGCAAAGGTTTGCGTTGTTTCCCTAGAATTTGTTTGCTTTATGGTTTCCATAAACCAGAAGCATCCACATAGTAGCGACCACCATCAACCCACTCATTTGTAGCCATCTTGCCATCTGATTTGAGGTAATAGTTCCCTTGCCAAGTGTTTCTAGCATAAACACCATTGGATTTTAGGTAGTACCATGCTTGATAACTGGTGTCATAAACCCATTCACTTGCTGCCATCTTACCATTCGACTTGAGATAATACCACGATTGGTAATAGGAATCATATAGCCATTCACCTGCTGCCATCTTACCATTTGACTTGAGATAGTAGCTACTCTGCCAAGTACTTCTCGCATAAGAACCGTCGGATTTTAGATAGTACCAAGATTGGTAGCTAGCATCATAAATCCACTCGCTGGCTGCCATCTTGCCATCTGACTTAAGGTAGTAGCTACCTTGCCAAGCATTCCTAACTGCATGCCCATTTTCAGCAAAATAATACCAATAGCCGTCCTGTTTAACCCATCCGCTAGTCGCGACACTGGATTGTGAACCCGACTGGCGTGGTTTAAAGACTCCCCGAGGTGCATTTGCACGTTCACAAGCTATCCCATCACCATCACGATCTAGTTTAGATGAGTATCCAGGCTCTCCTTTATGAATATCAGAATAACCATTTTCCCATGCTTCTTTACAACTAGAAAAATGAATATTTTCTTCTGCGGTAACCGATTGAGCAAACAAACCTAAAACTGGAAAGACAGTAAAAATCGCTTTCAGCAAAACTGTTTTTTTCATTATTTTCTCCTTTTTTGATATCGCTTTCGCTTTTATTTTACCAGACTTATTCCAGCAATTCAAGGAAACTTCTGGTCGTTTCTACAAACTCCTTTGGTTTTTCCTTATTCAAGACATGAGGGCCGTCTGGGATAATATGAAATTGAGATTCTGATATTAGGTTATGAAGACTTCTCATAGAACTAAGATTCGGTTTATCTTTGCTGCCACAAATTAACAAGCTTGGATAGGGACAATTCCGTACAACCTCCCTTAAATCAAGTGTTTTTAATTCTTCGGAAACACCAACCATGAGCGCTTTGTCTGCTCCCTGCTTTTCAAAAAAACTTTTTGGAAGTAGTTTGGAAATTATCAACTGGATTTTAAACAAGATATTACCTGCTAGTTTCACTGGACAGCCTGACAAGACCAAACCTTGAAGATTTGGCAAATCGTAACTTGAAAGCTCTAGTGCAAGAGTAGCACCGAGGGATAAACCGATTAAAACAAAATGTTTCTTCTCCTCTGATAGGTATTTAGCTATCCGTTTTTTGGCTTCCTGATAAGAACGAACTCCCACAGGAAACAATTCAAGGGCCTCAGAAGGATGATTGGCAAGTAGATCCTGAACTTCCTTCCAGCTTGCGGCTGTCTGACCTAAGCCATGTAAAAATATCAATTTCATTTATTTTTCCCTCAATTCCAACTCATACAAGCCTCTGACTGCATTACAGCCATAGATAGTTTCCGCTTGGTCCAAGTCTGGCACAGTCAAGACTTTCTCCTCTACCTGCCCTGTTTCCAGCAAATACTGACGATAGATTCCTGGCAAGATGCCAAGATTGATAGGCGGTGTATAGAGCTTCCCAGCGATTTTCAGAATCAGATTTCCAATAGAGGTTTCCAGCAATTCTCCTGACTTATTGTGGTAAATCTTCTCTTGTTCCCCTAGACTTAAGTGTGGTCTATGAGTTGTTTTAAAGTAAGTAAATGATTGATTCAAATCAGCTTCCTGTAGGTAAAGTTTGGCTTTGCAGAAGGTCGGACTAAGGGGTGTTAAGATTTGGCGACTGATTCCTATCTCTCCAGATTTGCTGAGACTAATTCGCAAACGGTAGTCTTGATTAATATCACAAACTTTGCACTCTTCCTCTATCTTTTGTCTCAGGTTTTCTGGATCAAAAGGATAGGCAAAATATCGACTCGCCTTTGTCAGTCTTTCCAAATGTTGATCTTCAAACTGCAATTGTTTTTGGCTGATTTTCCCAGTTGTAATCAATTGGAAACGTGCTTGTTTACGATAGAGTACAGCTGCTTTTTGATGAACTTCTCGGTATTCAGATTCCCAAGTACTATCCCAAGTAATCCCTCCGCCAACTCCATAGACGGCTTTCCCTTGATGCAGTTGAATGGTCCGAATGGCAACATTGAAAATCCGTTGTCCATTTGGAAGCAAGAGACCAATCGTTCCGCAGTAAACTCCTCTGGGTTGGGGCTCCAAGTTCTTGATGATTTCCATGGTCGCAATTTTGGGTGCACCCGTTATGGAACCACAAGGAAAGAGAGAGCGAAAAATGGCAATCAAGTCCACATCTGCTCGTAACTGACTCTTGATGGTCGAAGTCATCTGCCAAACGGTTGAATACTGCTCCACTTGACAAAGACGTTCCACATGTTCACTTCCAACTTCAGAAATACGGTTCATGTCATTGCGCAAGAGATCCACAATCATCATATTTTCAGAGCGATTTTTAGGATCTTGCTCCAACCAAGCTGCCTCTTTCAAATCTTCATCGTCAGTCACTCCCCGCTGGGTTGTTCCTTTCATCGGGCGAGTCGTTAATTCCCGGTCATTTTGCTCAAAAAAGAGCTCTGGACTCATGGAAATCACTGCCATCTCATCGTGCTCAACATAGGCGTTATATCCCGCCTCCTGCTCTACCACCATACGATTGTAGATAGCAAAAGGATTGGCACTTAGGTCTTGCTTGAGTTGGACAGTGTAATTGACCTGATAGGTGTCCCCCTGACGCAAATGATGGTGAATCTGGGCAATAGCCTTTTCATAGTCTGCTTCAGACGTTACTTCCTGCCACTTTGAAGGCAGATCTACTTCCTCATAAGTCAGAGGAATAGGGGATGTTTCCACCCTATCGTGAACGGTAAAGTAAAGCAAATACTCGCCCAGTAAAGGAGCGGTGTGAACTGCTAATTTCTCCTCAAAAGCAGGTGCAGCCTCATAGCTGACATAGCCCACCACATAATAGCCTTGCTCTTGGTAGCTTTCCACCTGTGCCAGCAGGTCCGCCACTTCTGCTAAATCTCTCGTTTTTAACTCTTTGATCGGCTGGGTAAAGGTGTATCTCTCCCCCAAAGCTCTAAAATCAATCACTGTTTTTCTATGCATACCTTTAGTATAGCACAAAATAACCGACCTAGAACAGCTAAATCCAGCTTTGTTCACTGATTTCTATGACGAAAAATCTTCTCTAAACCTCTTATTTTCTACTTTTGGCAATTCTCCATCAGATAGCATCCCTTCTTCTTGTAAAAGATGGTCTTGTTTGGAGTACTTTGCACAAGAATTCAACAATAAAAACAGAGAGAGTCTTGGTTTCAATACCCTTACTCTCCCTGTCTTTTACTGTTCAGAAATTAAAAATTGATTTGAAGTTTTAATGATGTTTACCGTTTCTTTGACATCTAAATTATCCGTGAATAGAAAATGATGTTTCTCACTATTTTTAGCTAGAAACTCATTTCTTGCTTGGATTGATAAATTGCCTGTTCTCTCAATTTCTTTTCGAGAAGAATCTCTATCTTTCAAGGTTTCTTCTTGAGCCATTAGGACACAATATTTTAGCTTGATTTGTTTTTCTTTTAAAAAGGTGGCAATTTTCTTCAGTTGATCATCAAATATGACATACTCTATCACGACGGTAATGCCTCGGTCGATGAAATTATTGGTCAGACTGATGATATTATCCCAGAACAAATCCACGTAAAATCCATTATCTTCCCAAGGAGCTACGAGACCTCCTTTAATCATTAAGTAAATCATATCCCCCTCTATAACTGCACTTTTGTCAAAAGAATAGGCCAACTCTTTGCTGACAGTGCTCTTTCCAACGCCTGGGGGACCTGAAATGATATAAACACAATTTTCCAACTTTACCCTCTATATACTTGAAATATCTCTCTAACTTATGATCATTCTCCGCCCACTTATGACTTTCTTATGAAGTCTTCTGGATACTGTGCACGCGCACCCCCGATGAGTTTGGGACGGCTAGCGAGAGCGGTTACATGGGCATGTCCAATCTCACGCAAAACTGGTCGAATCGGAACCTGCACATGCTTGACATGCATGCCAATTGCGGTATCTCCGATATCCAATCCAGCATGAGCCTTGATGAACTCCACCTCAACAGGGTCTTTCATAACCTTAAAGGCAGCTAGCTGACCCGAACCGCCTGCATGAAGAGTCGGAAGGACGCTGACGATTTCTAGACCAAACTGCTCTGCCACCTGACGTTCAACGACTAGGGCCCGATTAACATGTTCACAGCCTTGAACAGCTAGATGAGTTCCTCTTTTCTCTAGAATATCTAGGATGGTTTTCACAATGATTTCCCCAATTTCTTGGCTGGATTCCTTGCCAATCTGGCCCCCTAAAACTTCGCTAGAGGATAGACCTAAGACAAAGAGACTTCCTTCACGCAATCCTATCTTTTCCAAAACATCCTCAATTACCTGCTGTGTTTCTGTTTGAATTTTACTTTTGTCCATCACTCTTAACCTCATTATTCTCCTACTATCATATCTTTTTTTAATGATTTTATCAAGGCGAACTGAACAATCTGATTTTTAATAGTAAAACTCCCAGAATTGACTGGGAGCTAACTTGATTCTATTCTATTTATGTATATTTCAACTATCGTCCCTTTTTCGGGTGCAGAATTGATCTTCATCTGGTAATTATCTCCAAAATGAAGTTTGAGTCGTTGGTTGACATTTTGTAGGCCAACTCCCCCACGTTTGAGGTTACTCTGACTACTGTCGCCAGCAGCTTGGAAGCCAACACCATCATCCTCAATGCGGATGACTAGTCCTGAATCCTTTTTCTGAACAGAGACTTTAATATGGCCCTGACCTTCCTTCTCCTTGATGCCATGGTAAAGAGCATTTTCTACAAGAGGTTGCAACACCAACTTGGGTAAGACTAGGTTATCAAAAGCAGGTTCTTCATCAATCTCATACTCCAGCTTATCTCCGTAGCGTTGTTTCTGGATAAAGAGGTACTGGCGGACATGATTAATTTCATCAGAAAGAGAAATCAAATCCTTTCCTTGATTGAGCGCTAAGCGGAAATAAGTTGCCAAAGATTTGGTCACCTGAACCACTCGCTGACTATCCTGAAACTCAGCCATCCAGATGATAGTGTCCAAGGTGTTATAGAGGAAATGGGGGTTAATCTGGCTCGACAGTGCTTGAAGTTCATACTGCCGGGTCGCTTCTTCCTGCCTGCGAATAGCTACCATCAGCTGATCAATCTGATCCAACATGGCATTAAACTGGCGAGTCACTTCTCTCAGTTCATAGGCGCCAGCCTCCTTGGAACGAAGATTTTGAGTCCCAGAAGCAATTTCCAGCATGGTTTCTCTTAGGTCCTTCAAAGGAGCAATCCAGCGTTTGAGACTGAACCACACCAAGCAGAGACAGGCAAGAAGAGATAAGGCACTAGCACCAAGCAAGGTCCACATGAGTTGACTCCGAACCTGGTCTAACTTCTCCAACGAAGACACGCCTATAACCGTCCAATCAGTTCCTGCAATCTGTTCCTGACTGACGTAGGATTGGTGATCCAGCGTATAGCCCTGCCCCGTCTCAATGTAGGGTTTCATGGCCTCCATTTCACTTGCTGAGCTATAGACAGTACGTTTAGGATGGTAGACAAATTCATGATTTTCATTGATGATAAAGGCAAAGCCCTGCTGGCCCAACTGGAGTTGGTTGAGATAGGCTTCCAGAGTTTCATAGGAAATATCCAAACGAAGTACGCCAAGATTGGCCCCCTCTGCATCAACAAGTTCTTGAGTGACAGAAATAACCCACTGACTATCTGATTTACGAGCTGGGGTTAAAACTGGCTTAGCTCCCTGATGAATAGCCTTTTGGTACCAATCCTCAGACATCATATCTGAGGAAGTTTTCATCTGCACACTGTCATCTGTAGAAATGACCTGACCGGATTTGGTGACCAGAACCATCGTTTTCAAGTCCTGGTCTGCCTTTAGGATAGTCAAAAACAGATCTCGGATTCCCTTGGCTTGGACTTGGTTAGGATTCTCAGCATAGGCTAAGACATCCTTCTGCTGGGTCAAACTGGTAGAGGTGGTTTCTAATTTTTTGATATAAGACTGAATAAAGTGGCTAGTTTGGCTAATGGTCGTTTGGCTATTGCCCTCGATAGTAGCCTCAATGGCTGATGAACTAGATTGATAATAGAAAGTCCCAACCACAGCTAGTAGAATGAGAAAGACCAGAAAGATGGAAATAACCATTCTGACTAAAAGAGAAGAACGCTTCATCGGCCTTCTCCCTTCTTAAACTGACGAGGTGTCACACCTGCAATCTGTTTAAAACGTTGAGTAAAGTAGTTCATATCTTCAAATCCAACCTTTTCGGCTATCTCATAAATCTTTAAATCCGTGGTCAGAAGCAAGAGCTTGGCTTGTTTGACACGCTCTCTCACCAGATAATCCTGAAAAGGCAAGCCCAATTCTTTCTTAATCAAGGAGCTCAGATAAGTCGGACTAAAACCCAAGTCACTAGCCAAAGACTTTAAACTAAACTGGCTATCAGCCAGATGGGACTGGATTTTCTGGGCAATATTTCCCTCAAACTTATCGGTTAATAAATCTTGTAACTGCTCTTCTTTTTCTTCCTTGTCCAACTTTTGCTTGATTTTCCCTAACATTTCCTCAATATCCTGACGCGAAAAGGGCTTGAGCAGGTAATCATCCACACCGAGTTTGACAGCAGACAAGGCATAATCAAAGTCATCGTAGCCAGTCAAAAAAACCAAATGCACCTGAGGATAGGTTTCTCGGACCAGACTGGCCAACTGGATGCCATTCAGCTGAGGCATGTTGATATCAGTTAAAATGATATCTGGCACCTGCTTTTGAATCAAATCCCAAGCCTGTCTTCCATTTTCAGCCTGACCGATGATTTCCATATCGTAGGCTGCTACATTGACCAGCTTTCTCAAACCTTGTCTTACCAGATACTCATCTTCTACGATTAAGATTGTGTAGGTCATGCTCTACTCCTTTACCACTTACTAGTATCAGTATAGCAAAATTCTCCTCTAACTGCTTAGGAAAGACTTCTTAATCTACATAATCTAGTAAATAAGCATAGCCCTTTTCTGCCATTTGGTCTTTGGGAATAAAGCGGATAGAGAGACTATTGATACAGTAGCGTAAGCCCCCCTTGTCCTCTGGTCCATCCGTAAAGACATGACCAAGGTGAGAATCTCCAACTCGGCTTCTTACTTCCATGCGCGTCATATTGTAAGACTTATCTTCCTTGTAGGTGGCAACATCTGGACTGATTGGTTGGGTGAAACTAGGCCAACCACAACCAGACTCAAACTTGTCCTTTGATGAAAAGAGGGGTTCGCCAGTGGCGACATCCACATAGATACCAGATTCAAATTTATCCCAGTAGCGGTTTGAAAAAGCTCGTTCTGTTTGATTTTTCTGGGTAACTGCATACTCCTCAGGTGACAAGGTCTTTTTCAACTCTTCATCGCTTGGTTTAGGATATTTGCTGGCATCGATGACGGGATAGGCAGCCTGATTGACATTGATATGACAGTAGCCATTTGGATTTTTCTTGAGGTAGTCTTGGTGATAATCCTCCGCCACCACAAAATTCTTCAAGTTTTCCTTTTCAACTGCCAAAGGTTGGTCGTATTTCTTAGCCACCTCATCAAAGACTTGATTGATTACCTCTAAATCCTTCTCATCTGTGTAATAAACGCCAGTACGGTACTGAGTACCCACATCATTTCCTTGTTTATTTTTGCTGGTTGGATTGATAATGCGGAAGTAATGAAGCAGGATTTCCTTGAGGGAAATTTGCTTGGCGTCATAGGTGACATGGACAGTCTCTGCATGTCCTGTTTGGTTAATCAATTCGTACTTGGTTGTTTCCCCTCTACCGTTTGCATAGCCTGAAACGGCATCTGTCACTCCGGAAACGCGTGAGAAGTATTCCTCCACTCCCCAGAAACATCCCCCAGCTAGATAAATTTCGTGCAAGTCTGCGTCTTTGTTAATTTTTGTTTTTTTCATTGTTTTTTCTCCTTGGCTAACTGATGCTTTCTCAATTTGCGAACTATCTGTCTGCCCTGCATTTCGCATCAATAGAAAATAAAAACCGGTTAGGGCTAGGAGAATGACCCCTGCCAAGACAAAAAGTTTTATTTTATCATTCATGGACTTTCTCTACCCCATTTCCTTTAATGTTTTTAAAATCATATCCTTATCCATAAAACCTGGTTGCGTTTTGACCAGCTTGCCTTCCTTGTCTATAAAGGCTTGGGTTGGGTAAGAACGGACACCATAACTTTCCAAGAGTTTACCTGATGGATCAATTAGAACTGGAAAATTTTTATAATCTAAGCCCTTGTACCAGTTTTTAAAGTCAGCTTCCGCTTGCTCACCCTTGTGACCAGGAGACACCACTGTCAAGACCACATAGTCATCACCAGCTTCTTTAGCAATTTCATCCGTATCTGGAAGGCTGGCTAGACAGATGGAACACCAAGAAGCCCAGAATTTGAGATAGACTTTCTTGCCCTTGTAATCAGACAAACGATAGGTCTTGCCATCTACACCTGTTAGTTCAAAATCAGCGACTTCCTGACCTTTAGTCGCAGTTTGCGAGCTGACTTGTTCTGTTTTGGATTGCTCCTTCATAGTAGACTCGTCTGACATGTTTTTTGCCGAACAGGCTGCCAAGCAACAGACTGAGCCTACTCCAAGGAGACATGTTTGCCATTTTTTCATTTCTTCTTCCTCTCTATTCAAATAATGTAGTCAAAATGGAAGCATTCCCCAAAAGCACCAAGATTCCCATCAGGATAATGAGGAAACCACCCACTTTCTTGAGGGTTCCGAGGTAAGGATGGAGTTTTCGGAAATGTTTCAAAACATAGCTGGAGGCGAGAGCTAGAACCAAAAATGGTAGCGCCAATCCCAGCGTGTAAACCAACATGAGACCAGCTCCCTGCCAAGCTCCTGAACCACCTGAAGCCGCCAAAGCCAAAACAGAGCCCAAAACTGGTCCCACACATGGCGTCCAAGCAAAACTAAAGGTCAACCCCAGTAAAAATGCCTGACTATAGCCATTACCCTTTTGTCCCTGTCTCTTTAATTGTAGCCTTCTTTCCTTGTAAAGCCCCTGCAAATGTAAGACTTCCATCTGGTGCAAGCCCAAGAGAATGATAATCGCACCCGTCACATACTGAAACCAAGAAGCATACAGCAAATTGCCTAAAAAACCAGCTCCATAGCCCAGTAAGATAAAGATAAAAGAAATCCCCGCTATAAAAGCCAGAGTTCGCAATAAACTAACAAGTGAGATTGAAAATTTTCCACTAGAAGCCTGAGCACCATCTTTGTCATCAAGTAAGACCCCCGCATAGACTGGCAACAAGGGTAAAATACAAGGAGAAAAGAAGGAAAGGATTCCAGCAAGAAAAACACTGATAAAAAAGAATACATTGTCCATACCTTTTCACCCTTCTTTCTTTTGATAAGTCTATTATAATTCCCAACTCTAAGAAAAAACAGGGACAATGATAGGGAAAAATAGGAATTTAATCAGTTTATTTAGAAACCTTCTACAAAAAAAGCCAGACAAGGTCTGACTTTGATAGAAACAGAAAAGAAAATCACCTGTCTTCCCTGCTTATCTGATAATAAATAAGGTTCGCAACGTAGTCTTTTCTCTCTACACCATTGGCAACCGTCTTAAGATAGGACATCCCCGCTTTTTCCATCACACGACCTGAAGCTGGGTTGAGACTGACGTATCTTGCTCTAATCTTTTGAAATCCTGCTTGAGTAAAACAGAAGTTTAAGACAGCTTTCAAGACCTCCGTCATCAAACCTCGGCCCCAATAGTTTTTTCCTAAAACATACCCAATTTCACAACTTGAATCAGGCTCATTCATCTCAACGACGCTGATATCTCCTATCACTTGCTCTGGGTTTTCTTTAATCCTGAATTGTCAAACTAAGTGCACATTTTCTTCATAGAAAACTTCATAAGGTGTTTTGCAGTTGAGACACTTTCGTGGCCTATTATTTAGTTTATTCTCCCACAGCTGAATGGTGTGCTCGTCAATGAATGTTAAGTCGCTCCCTTTGGGAAAATATTCTCGTAGTAATCCATTAGTATTCTCATTTGTTCCTCGTTGCCAAGGCGCATGAGGATCTGGAAAACAGACTTCTACCTTTAATTTGTCGGTCAAGTCCTGATGCTTCGTGAATTCTTTTCCTCTATCTGGAGTGACGGTTTCTTCCGGCAAGGGCGCCAACATTTTTACCATAGCTTCTATCACCAACTTGCTTTTCTTGACAGCTATCTTCTGGATTTTTAGAAAACGAGAATAGCGATCCGTTAGAGTCACTAAACAAGCTTTTCCAGTTTTCCCTGCAACCGTATCTGTTTCCCAATCACCGATCCTAGTTCACTTGTTTGCTTCTTCGGGTCTTTCATGAATGGTATGAGAAATAGGAAATTCCTAGCCTATTATTCTGCATTTGTCTGAACGTAAGCCGCAATGACATCTGACGTGTACTGGGCTGTGCCAAGTCCAAACTTGTCAATGTTTTCCTTAAACTCTGGGTTATAGACGTAACCTTTACCGATATGACCGAATACCTCAATAGAGCAGTCAAATCCATAAGTACGGATGGCTTGCAAGAGTTTAGTAGCTTCTTCTTGATTTTCGGCTGCTGTTGCAGCTAGTCCATTTTTAAGGTTTTGAGCTAAAGCTTGAAAAACTTGGTTAAAGGCGGCCGTAGACTCGTCTTCGCGACCTTTTTGACGCTCAAGAGCCTGGTCCATGACTTCTTGTCCATATTTCTCTACCGCCTCTTGGTGGTATTTTTGATTGTCTTGATAGCTAAATCCAGTGAATTTTTCCTCAATCGTCATTTTTATTTCTCCTTTTTGTTCTTGAATGGTTTTTTGCAAGGTGGAAATCAAGGTATCCAGATGTTCTCTTTCTTGGGTCAAATAGTCCAACTGCCTGGTCAAATGAGGCAATAAATCTGATGTTTCTCCCTTTAATAGCTCTGCTATTTTTTCTAAAGAAAAGCCTAGATATTTGTAGTAAAGAATAACCTGAAGTCTTTCCAAATCCTCCTGACTGTAGGTTCGATAGCCGTTTTCCGACTTTAAGGGGACCAAAAGTCCTATCTTGTCATAGTGGTGCAGGGTCTTGACAGAGACACCTGAAAGCTGCGCAGCTTCTTTTATATGGTACATGATTTCCTCCTTACAATCATAGTATATCCCCTCCCCTTAGGTCAGAGTCAAGTGTTTTTGCGAAATTTTTAACTTTTTGAGAAAGGTGTGAAAACTTGAAAATGGTTTTCTTGACAGACCTTAGAAAACATGATAGGATAGTCAAGTCTATCAATCAAACAGAAGGCTCGTAAAGAGCCATTGAGAGAAGGCTATTTGACAACTCAAGTAGCCTTTTCTTATTTTAAAAAAGGAGATCGGAGTTTCAACTATGTCAGAAAAATCGCAATGGGGATCGAAACTAGGCTTTATTCTAGCATCTGCTGGCTCAGCCATCGGGCTTGGTGCCGTTTGGAAGTTCCCCTACATGACTGCTGATAATGGCGGTGGAGGCTTTTTACTGGTCTTTCTCATCTCCACTATTTTAATCGGTTTCCCGCTCCTGCTGGCTGAGTTTGCCCTAGGCCGTAGTGCTGGCGTTTCCGCTATCAAAACCTTTGGAAAACTAGGCAAGAATAACAAGTACAACTTTATCGGTTGGATTGGTGCCTTTGCCCTCTTTATCCTTCTCTCCTTTTACAGTGTCATCGGAGGTTGGATTTTAGTCTATCTGGGTATTGAGTTTGGGAAATTGTTCCAACTTGGCGGAACGGGTGATTATGCTCAGTTATTTACTTCAATCATTTCAAATCCAGCCATTGCCCTAGGAGCTCAAGCAGCCTTTATCTTATTGAATATCTTTATTGTATCACGTGGGGTTCAAAAAGGGATTGAAAGAGCCTCGAAAGTCATGATGCCTCTGCTCTTTATCATCTTTGTCGTGATCATTGGGCGCTCGCTCAGCTTGCCAAATGCCATGGAAGGCGTTCTCTACTTCCTCAAACCAGACTTTTCAAAACTGACCAGTGCAGGTCTCCTCTATGCTCTGGGACAATCTTTCTTTGCCCTCTCACTAGGGGTTACAGCCATGCTAACCTATGCTTCTTATCTCGATAAGAAAACCAATCTAGTCCAATCAGGGATTTCCATCGTAGCCATGAACATCTCGGTATCCATCATGGCAGGACTAGCCATTTTCCCAGCCATGTCAGCCTTCAATATCCAGTCTGAAGGGGGACCAAGCCTGCTCTTTATCGTCTTGCCTCAACTCTTTGACAAGATGCCTTTTGGAACTATTTTCTACATCCTTTTCCTCTTGCTCTTCCTATTTGCGACGGTTACTTCCTCTGTCGTGATGCTGGAAATCAATGTGGGAAATATCACCAATCAGGACAACCGCAAGCGTGCTAAATGGAGTGCTATTTTAGGAATCTTGACCTTTATCTTTGGTATTCCTTCAGCCCTATCCTATGGAGCTATGGCAGATGTTCACATCTTTGGGAAGACTTTCTTTGATGCTATGGATTTCTTAGTTTCCAATCTTCTCATGCCATTTGGAGCTCTCTGCCTGTCACTTTTTACAGGCTACATTTTTAAGAAGGCTCTTGCCATGGAGGAACTACACCTTGATGAAAGAGCATGGAAACAGGGACTTTTCCAAGTCTGGCTCTTCCTTCTTCGCTTTATCATTCCAATCATCATCATTGTGGTCTTTATCGCCCAATTTATGTAATCAAAAAGGACTTGAGTAATGAACTCAGGCCCTTTCTTTTTTATGGATGGCTAACAATCAATTCCAAATCTTGTCCTTCTAGGCTCCAAGCTTCAACATCACTTGGTAGGATAAAGTGGCTACCTTTTTGGATTGGATAGTTTTTCCCGTCAACAGTGAGGTGACCTTGACCAGCCAAGACACTAAACAAGCTGTAGTCAGCTGTCTTCTCAAAGTCAACTTTTCCAGTGATTTCCCACTTGTAAACTGCGAAGAAATCATTAGAAACAAGGAGAGTGGAACGTAAATCATCAGCTTTGATAGTTACAGGACGGCTATTAGCAGGCTCTCCAATGTTTAAAACATCAATGGATTTTTCAAGGTGAAGTTCACGCAAGTTGCCCTTGTCGTCCTTACGGTCAAAGTCATAGACACGATAGGTGGTATCGCTAGACTGCTGGGTTTCAAGAATCAAGATACCCGCCCCGATAGCGTGCATGGTACCACTCGGCACATAGAAGAAATCTCCAGCCTTGACAGGCACTTTTGTCAGCAAGGCATCCCAGTTCTTGTCCTCGATTTGCTTGCGGAGTTCTTCTTTTGACTTGGCATTATGGCCATAGATAATCTCAGAACCTTCGTCTGCAGCGATGATGTACCAGCACTCTGTTTTTCCGAGCTCGCCTTCATGTTCTAATCCATAGGCATCGTCTGGGTGAACTTGGACACTGAGCCAGTCGTTGGCATCGAGAATCTTGGTCAAGAGTGGAAACACAGGTTCTGGACGGTTACCAAACAATTCTCGGTGCTCCGCATACAAAGTAGCTAGATCTGTTCCCTCAAAGCGCCCATTAGCGACCTTTGAAACCCCATTTGGGTGGGCTGAGATGGCCCAGTATTCTCCAATTTTTTCACTTGGAATGTCATAGCCAAACTCATCACGTAGCTTGGTTCCACCCCAGATTTTTTCTTGCATGACTGATTGTAAAAATAATGGTTCTGACATCTTGATCTCCTGTCTATGTTTCTCACTTCATTATAGCAAAAAGACAAGTCTAATTGAACTCTTTTTCACACATTATAAAGTAGGGAGAAGATTTTATAAAAATAGTAACGAAATAATCTTTTACTTGATAGAGGAACCTCTAAAGCAACACTCAGAAAGCTCGCTGTCAATAGGCTGTTTTCCTCAACTCACCATAAAATTTTCACTTAAGACTATACTTTGCTAGAAAACAGGCTGAAACCAGTCTCCTTTTAAATCAAAGCCGTGATAGCCGTCACTAGGCCAAAAACGATACCTGGCGCATTAGCAGCCGCAAGGGGGATATCTCTTTCCTTTTTGAACAAGCCGTAATAAACCCATAGACTACAGTTGATGGCTGCGACTAAGGGTTGGATGAAGTTGCCTTTTTGACCAGCCAGGTTGTTCATGATTTGTGGGAAGTAAGAGACATACATCATAACAGACATGAAGGTCGCTACCCAACCCAAAATTTTCATTTGTTTTTCAGACATTTTCAAAACCTCTTTCATTTTTATGAATCATATTTTATAATCTTTTTTCAAAACAATCAAGACTTTGAAGCTTTTGTTATAAAGATGTAAACTATCACAATCTTGTGATAAGAAAGAGGAAACAGAAAAAGACCGGATTGCTCCGATCTTTTAATAGTTCATATGCGCACATTCTTTTTTAAGAATCATTATGGTTAACGTCAAATGACTACGCGTCCTACTTCATACGATAAAAATCAAGCACTAAACCAGCTGGACCTTTTACAAGCAAGGATTCTGTTCCCCAATCCGTTTCACAAGGACCGTGTAAAATCTCGACACCAATTTCTTTCAATCGTTGGTAGTTCTGATTTAGATCCTCAACCTCGATGTGAAGAATGATTCCTGACTGAAAGTTTGCCAAAGAAATCAAATGATTTTGAGACAACATGAGACAATGACTGCCAATCGTGAACTGAGCAAAACTGTCGTCAACATAATCGGCTTTTTTATCCAAAATACGCTCCAAGTCAGCACAGACCTGGGGAACATTTGAAACGATGATATCTAATTGATTTAAATTCATTTACTATCCTCCAGAAAAAGACCGGATTGCTCCGATCTTTTCAAGTTCTGCTCTAAGAAAATCAAAGAATAAAATCTACAACGTTTATATTTGATTTTCCACGAGAGGAATTATTTGATTGCGCGTGATTGCAATCCTTCTTCTTCCAAGAAGAGGCGGAATGGTACGAGTTCTTCTGCTTCGTATTTTTCCTTGAAGGCTTTGATCGCTTCTTCTGAGTGAAGTTTTGGATCGAGTTCAAGTACTTCTACTGGAAGTGGACGGTGTTGCGTGATGCGAGCATCGATGACAACAGTTTTACCTTCTTTGTTGAGTTTAACAGCTTCTGCAACGACTGCGTCAATGTCTTCGATACGGTCAACTGTAAATCCAACAGCACCTTGGGCTTCAGCGATTTTCGCGTAGTCCGCGTTAGGGAAGTCACAACCAAACAAGTGTTTGTTTGTGTCTTCGTATTTGTCCTTGATGAAGGCATATTTACCATTTGAGAAGACAACGTTGATAACTGGAAGGTCGTATTGAACGTTTGTGATCACGTCTGGGTAGCACATGTTGAATGCACCGTCACCCATGATGTTCCATACTTGGCGATCTGGATTGTCTTTCTTAGCAGCGATACCACCAGGAAGGGCAATACCCATTGTCGCAAAGAGTGGAGATGTACGCCACATGTTCTTAGGTGTCATGTGAAGGTGACGAGTAGATGTTTGAGTAGTGTCACCTACGTCGATTGAGTAGATAGCGTCTTGGTCAGCATGTTTGTTGATTGCATTGTAAACTTGATACAATTGCAATTCACCCTCAGTTTTACCTTCGAGTTTGTTCATGTAATCACGCCAGTTTTGGTTGTTCTTAACGTTTGCACGCCACCATGGAGTAGACTCAACTGGGTTTACTTTATCAAGGATAGCTTTCGCTGCTTGACCTGCGTCACCAAGGATAGAAGCGTCAAGGGCATGACGTTTACCAAGTTTGTATGGATCGATGTCAACTTGGATGAATTTTTCAGTGTTCTTGAAGGCTTCGTAAACTTCAGCAAATGGGAAGTTTGATCCAAGGAAAAGAACAGTGTCTGCTTCAAAGACCACTTCGTTGGCTGGTTTCCAACCAACACGGTAAGCAGAACCTGTCAACCCTTCGTAGTTCCATTCGAAAGCTTCAAAGTTTTTACCAGTTGTGATGATTGGTGCTTTGATTTTACGTGACAATTCAGTGATCACTTCACCAGCTTTGACACCACCGTAACCAGCGTAGATAACTGGACGTTCAGCATTGTTCAAGATTTCAACCGCTTTGTCGATTTCAGCTTCGTTCAAGGCAGGAGCGATGAATGAACGCTCGTAAGAACCTGAACCGTAGTATGAGTTTTCGTCGATTTCTTGGAAACCGAAGTTCACTGGAATTTCAACAACAGCTGGACCCTTTTTAGAAACTGCAGCACGGCAAGCTTCGTCGATTACTTTTGGTAATTGCTCAGCGTAAGCTACACGTTTGTTGTAAACAGCGATACCGTTGTACATTGGGTTTTGGTTCAATTCTTGGAAGGCATCCATATTGAGTTCGTTAACAGGACGTGATCCAAGGATAGCAAGGAATGGAGTGTTATCCATAGCTGCATCGTAAACACCGTTAATCAAGTGAGTCGCACCTGGACCACCTGAACCAACAGCAACCCCGATTGAGCCGCCGAATTTAGCTTGCATCACCGCTGCAAGAGCACCTGTTTCTTCGTGGCGAACTTGCAAGAAGCGGATATCTTTGTCTTCAGCCAAAGCATCCATGAGTGAGCTAAGTGTTCCTGATGGGATACCGTAGATAGTATCTACGCCCCATGTCTTCAATACGTTGAGCATTGCTGCAGATGCAGTAATTTTCCCTTGAGTCATAATAACTCTCCTTCAAATATTTTTAAAACTTGATAAATCCGTTTTCATATACTAATTGGAAACGTTTCAGCAAATTTTTACTCTACTACTTTACCACATTTGTTTTGGGTCTCCTAAGAATGTGCTCAGAAGTTTTTATTCTCTATTACAGCACAGACTGGAAACGCTTCAGAAAACTGTTTTATAATAAAAAAGCGGTAAACCCGCTTTTAATCTATTTTGCTAACGTTTAGCATGAGTGAACTGGTCAAAACAGATACAGAACTAAAGGCCATAGCAAGACCTGCCAGTTCTGGGTTGAGCACCAGACCAATTCCTGAAAATACTCCTGCTGCAATCGGAATTCCGGCGACATTGTAGATAAAGGCCCAGAAGAGATTGAGCAAGATACGATTGAAGGTTCTCTTACTCATATCAAAGGCACGAACCACTCCTGTCAAATCATTGTGAGTAAGAACAATCCCTGCCGACTCAATAGCAATATCGGTTCCTGCGCCCATGGCAATCCCAACATCTGCTACACTGAGGGCTGGCGCATCATTGATACCATCTCCGATAAAGGCTACTTTACCAGCCTGTTGTAGTTGATGGATTTCATGCGCTTTTTCTTCTGGTAGGACGCCTGCAATGACCTCTTCGATTCCGATCTGATCGGCAATAGCACGCGCCACGCCAGCATTATCCCCTGTCAGCATGACTGTTTTAAGACCTCGTTTTTTCAACTGACTGATGGCAAGCTTGGCATTTTCCTTGGGAATATCTTGCAGGGCAAGCAAGCCTTTTATTTCATTGTTAACAGCCAAGTAGACAACTGTCTTAGCTTCTTTTTCGAGTTCTTCTAGTTTTTCTTGATAAGTGCTTGAAATATCCATACCATCTAACATTTTAGCATTTCCAAGTAAGACTTGTTTCCCAGCTATTTTCCCTGAGACACCTTTTCCGTGTAAGGCTTGGAAATTTTCAACAGTTTGAATCTCAAGTCCAGCTTCACTCGCTCTTTTGACAATAGCTTGAGCCAGAGGGTGTTGGGAAGCTTCTTCCAAGGATGCTGCCAATCCAAGCACTTCTACTTCGTCACCGATGATATCTGTGACCACAGGTTTCCCTTCCGTCAAAGTCCCGGTCTTATCAAAGACAATAGTTTGAACTTTCTGGATTTCCTGTAGAACCGTTCCATTTTTGAGGAGAACCCCCATCTTGGCACTGCGACCTGTCCCCACCATAAGAGCTGTCGGTGTTGCAAGACCCAAGGCACAAGGGCAGGCAATAATCAGAACTGCTACTCCATAGAGAAGCGAAGACACAAAGCTCGCTCCAAGCACAACTACACTATCCCTAAGCAAGACGAACCACACCCAAAAGGTCACGATTCCTAAAATGACAACTGCTGGGACAAAAATCCCTGAAATCTTATCCGTCAAGTCCTGAATCGGTGCACGGCTGGTCTGGGCTTTCTTCACAAAGTCCACAATCTGTGCCAAAACAGTCTCTGAACCAACTTTTTCTGCCCTAAAAACAAGCGTTCCACTATTATTGATGGTTGAGCCAATAACGGGATCTCCAACTGTTTTGTCCACTGGCAGACTCTCACCTGTCACCATGGATTCGTCAATACTGGACACACCTTCGACTACGACGCCATCAACAGCAATCTTTTCACCTGGCCTTACTCGAATCAGGTCGCCTACCTTGACTTGCTCCAAGGGAACTTGAACATAGCTATCTTCACGCAAGACTTCTGCTGTTTTAGCCTGCAAATCCAGTAGTTTCTCTACAGCTTGGGAAGTATTTTTCCGCATTTTTTCCTCAAAAACCGCCCCCAAAAGAACGAAGAAGAGGATAAAACCAGCACTTTCAAAGTAAACAGGAAGCCCAGTAAAGAGGGCAACTAGGCTATAGAGATAGGCCACTAGGGTTCCCAGAGCAACCAAGGTATCCATGTTGGCATTGTGCTTTTTAAAGCTGGCCCAAGCACTCTGAATATAAGGACCACCGGCCACTAGCATGATAGGTGTTGTGGCTAGAAAGGTTCCCCAATGCATGACTTGGTGACTAATGCTGCCTGTCAACATCCCAATCATGAGAATCACAAGAGGCACAGTAAAGATACTAGTAATCCAAAAACGCTGTAAAAGTGACAAAGATTTTCGAGTCTTCTCAACTACGGTATAACTTCCCTTCTGCATCTTCATACCACATGAGAATTCATGCTCACCCAACTCTTGAGGTGTAAAACGAATCACCTTTTCCTCATCTAGTCCGATTGGTTCTAGAATTCCTTCTTCTTCAAAAAGAATTTCCTTGTAACAGTTTGATGGCGTCACACGATGAAAAGTTATCTCAGCTGGAATCCCTTTTTGAAGCTGAATATGGGCTGGATGATAGCCTTTTTCAGCTCGGATACGGATTTTTTGAATGCCATTTTCTAGGCTTGCTTTCACAATTTCTGTCATCATCTCCTCCTACTCTACAATCATCTTGCCGTGCATCATATTCATGCCACATGCAAAGCCAAATTCTCCAGCCTGCTCAGGCGTGATTTCCACTACATACTCTTCACCCATAGGAAGATCCGCATGCACACCAAAGTCTGGAAAGACGATCTGATCTAGACAGGGTGACGGGTCCTTGCGATCAAAGACAATGCGGGCTGGCACTGATTTCTTGAGGATAATCAACTCAGGCGTATAGCCCCCCATGACCTCCACTCGAATCTCTTGGTAGCCCTTTTTTTGCTGGGCCTTTTGTCCAGATTTTTCAGGCTTTTTGAAAAACCAAAACAAGATAAACGCGATAAGGGCAATACAAATAATGGTTACAATACTATTTAACATGACGTCTCCTTTACATACAATTACATTTTACTTCAGCAGCTGCGCTAGCTTTTTTCTCAGAAATCACAGCTTCCAAGTCTTTCAAGTCAGACAAAGTGAAATCACATTCGACAATCAAATCAGCCAACAAGTTCTTAATCCTACGAGAACAAACCTTGTCCTTGATATCTTGAACAAGCAAGTCTCGACTTTGATCCAGTGTTAAAAGGGCTGAATAAACAAAGGACTTGCCTTCTTTTTTTCTAGTCAAACACTCTTTCTCAACCAAACGAGCCAAAAGGGTCTGAACTGTAGACTTGGACCAGTCAAACCGCTCTGCCAGAACCCTGATCAAATCCCTACTGGTCTGTTCACCCTGCATCCAAATAATCTTCATAACCTGCCATTCTGCATCTGAAATCTGCATCAGCACACCTCCAAAATCTACATTTGTCAATTATAGCTCTTAGTATACTCTCAAAATCTACATTTGTCAACTATAATTTTTATTATTTTTTCGAAAAATAGAATTCTAATCATGTAACGAGAGATTTGCAGTCAAATTTTACTATATAAACTATAAAAATATGCTATACTGTAGAAAAAAGAAAACAACCACTAGGGGTGCGTAAAGCTGAGATTAACGACTGTTAGATCCCTTTGACTCAATCTAGGTAATGCTAGCTGATGGAAGTGGAAATGATGATGAGGACTAGCTGGTCTTCTATTACTTTCCTGAAACAGACTAGCTTGTTCTTAAGAATACAAACTTCAGTTGGTTGGGAGGTTTTAGATGACTTATTTACCCGTTGCTCTAACCATTGCAGGAACTGACCCTAGTGGCGGTGCTGGCATTATGGCTGATTTAAAGTCATTCCAAGCTAGAGATGTCTATGGAATGGCCGTTGTGACCAGCCTTGTCGCTCAAAATACCAGAGGTGTTCAATTAATCGAACACGTCTCCAACCAAATGCTGGAAGCTCAATTGGATAGTGTCTTCTCGGATATCAAGCCTCAGGCTGTAAAAACTGGGATGTTGGCAACTACTGAGATCATGGAGATCATCCAACCCTACCTTAAAAAGCTAGACTGTCCCTATGTGCTTGACCCTGTTATGGTCGCTACAAGTGGCGACACCCTGATTGATTCCAGTGCCAGAGACTACCTAAAAACGAATCTGCTTCCTCTTGCAAGCATTATCACGCCCAATCTTCCTGAGGCAGAAGAGATTGTTGGTTTTTCAATCCATGACCCCGAAGACATGCAGCGTGCCGGTCGCCTGATTATAAAAGAATTTGGTCCTCAGTCCGTTGTTATCAAAGGTGGCCATCTGGAAGGTGGTGCCAAGGATTTCCTCTTTACCAAGGATGAACAATTTGTCTGGGAAAGTCCAAGAATTCAAACTTGTCACACCCATGGTACTGGATGTACCTTTGCTGCTGTGATTACGGCTGAACTAGCCAAGGGCAGAAGTCTTTACCAGGCAGTTGATAAGGCCAAGGCCTTTATCACAAAAGCCATCCAAGACGCTCCTCAACTCGGACATGGTTCTGGACCAGTCAATCATACAACTTTTAAAGATTAAGAAAAAACTCTCTAGTTCCCACTTTAAGGGAATTAGAGAGTTTTTGATTAGGAAATCATGTCATCCAGCTTTGTTAAAAAGGCATGCGCTTTTGCTTCAATATCTTCTGCCTGCATCAGATCACGTACGACAGCTACTCCAGCTATACCCGAGCCGATAAGTTGGTCAATATTCTCTGACGTCAGGCCTCCGATAGCAACTACTGGAATAGCGACCGTTTGGCAAATTGTTTTCAAGGTTGAAATCAGGGTGATGGGAGCATTTTCTTTGGTCGTAGTCGGGAAAATGGCTCCTGTTCCCAAGTAATCCGCACCCGATGTTTCTGCTTCGAGGGCTCTTTTAACCGTTTTAGCAGTGACACCGAGGATTTTTTCGGGACCCAAGACTTTGCGGGCAACCGAAACTGGTAGTTCATCGTCGCCGATATGCAAACCTGCTGCATCGACTGCAAGACAGACATCCAACCGATCATCGATGATCAAGGGCACCTGGTAGGCATCTGTTATTTCCTTGACTTGTTTTGCCAGTTGATAGTATTGATTGGTGGTGAGATTTTTTTCTCGTAGTTGGATTATAGTAACACCTGAACGGCAAGCCGTCTCGACTTTTTCAAGAAAATTTTCCAAGGAATCTTGGTAGCGATTGGTTACTAGATACAGTTTAAGTACTTCTCTATTCATAAAAATCTCCTTTGATGGCTTCTAGCCAATTTTCGTCTCTTTTTAGGAGAGAGAGTTGATTGAGAACTTGGTAACGAAAATCTTCTAATCCCATTCCTTGAACAACTATTCTCTCAGCAGCGATATTGAGATAAGAAACCGCTAAGCACGAAGCTTCAAAGGCGGTCTTTCCTTGGCTGAGAAAAACGGCTGTCAAGGCTCCAACCAAGTCTCCTGTCCCTGTTATCCAGTCTAATTCGTCACAGCCATTTCCCAATATTGCAACCTGATTCTCCGAAACGATGAGGTCCTTGGGGCCAGTGACTAAAAATGACATACCAGGATAAAGCTGACACCAGTCTTTCAAAACTTGAAGCAAATCCTCCGTTTCTTGATCTTTAGCACTCGCATCAACTCCAACTCCATGGTGTTTTAAGCCAACAAGACTTCGGATTTCTGACATATTTCCTTTAAGGATCGTGGGCTTGTATTCTAAAAGATCTCTGACTAGTCCCTTACGAATGGGTGATGCTGCAACGCCAACCGCATCTACTACCATTGGGAGACAAGCTTGAGCTGCATAAGTAGCTGCCATACGGATTGCTTTCTCCTTCTCAGCTGACAAATGCCCCAAATTGATGAAGAGAGCCTGACTTTGCTTAGTAAAATCAAGAACCTCACGAGGGTCATCTGCCATGACCGGTTTAGATCCCAGAGCCAAAATGCCATTAGCCAGCATCTCACAAGAAATCTCATTGGTGATGCAGTGAATCAAGGAGCTGTAGGTTAGAGGGAAGGGATTTGTAAATTCCTGCATCAGTCTATCCTTTCACCAAAGAAATATCCTTGTACTTTTTTAAAGAATTCCTGCTTGATTAAAAATCGAAAGGCAAGAAAAGCTATGGCTGTACCGATCAAGGTCGCTCCGAAAAATCGCGGAGTATAGATAAACCAGCTGAGCTTGGCCGCAGATCCCGTAAAGAGAACCATGACAGGATAGGAAACAATAGAACCGATAATCCCTGTTCCCAGGATTTCTCCTAGGGCAGAGAAGTGAAATTTTCGACCGTACTTATAAAAGAGACCTGCAAGGAGGGCTCCAAAGGTAGCTCCAGTGAGGGCCAAGGGCGGAATGCCTTGAGTAGACATACGGATAAAGGCTGTGACTGTTGCCATGACCAAGGCATAAACAGGTCCCATCAAAATTCCTGCAAGAATGTTGACTACACTAGACATTGGTGCCATTCCCTCGATTCGGAAGATGGGTGTAAGAACTACGTCAAGGGCAATCATCATGGATAAAATGGTTAATTTGTGAACTTGAAGTTGGTGCTTTCTCATTTTCTATTTCTTCTCTTTTTCTAAGGACTGCAAATCACTCGTCCAGGTTTGATGTTGGTAAGCCATCTCCCAAAACTTGGCTTCCATGTGGACACTTCTGTGGAAGGCCTCTAGCATTTTTTGTTTGTCTGTCTCGTCGCTTTCTCGATAGAGTTGATTGACCAGCGCTTCTTCCTCTTTAATCTGTTGTTCTAATTCATCGGTGATATAGGTCTCAATCCACTGCTGATAAAGAGGATTCGGGGATGGTTTGCGATTAAGTGCCTTGCCCAAATCATGGTATAACCAAGGACATGGGAGCAAACTAGCAAAAGCAATGCCCAAGTTTGGCTCTGCAAACTGTCGATAAATATGAGAAATGTAATGATAACAGGTTGGAGCAATCGGTTGCTCCTCCATTTCCTGGTCACTGATTCCTAATTCCTTGAAAAATTGTTGACGGATAAATAATTCACCCTCCACTAGACTCTGGGCATTTTGTTTCAAGAGCCTTTTCATCTCTTGGTTTGAAGTCTTATCAGCCAAGAGGTGATAGGCTTCTGAAAAAGACTTCAGGTAGTAGGCATCCTGAATCAGGTAATAGCGGAAAATAGAAGGTTCTAACGTTCCCTCTTGTAACTGTAAAACAAAGGGATGCTGAAAGGAAGCCTGCCAAGCTTCTCTGGATAATTCCATCGCAATATCTGTAAATTCCATAATAACTCCTTTATAGAAATAAACTGGTTTGAAGCAATAAAAAGAAAAGTAGGTAGATCAATTTTGTCCTCTGTGAAATATAAAAAGTCCGATAGCGATTCTCCAACTGAGCATGTTCGTCATATCCATGTGCAGACAGAGCTCTCAGGTAAAGATGGCGCCATCTAAAGACCGTCATCAGAACCTTGCTATAAATCAAGGGAGACCAAACATGCAGTTTTTGACCACGCAATAAGCAAGCTTCCTTGAGAGACTTGATTTCCTGCTGAATGAGGGGAAAGGCATTGAATACCACAATCAAGGCATAGGCCCAAGAGCGCGATAACCCCTTTTGAGACAAGTACAAGAGAAGCTCTTTTAGGGAAATACTAGAAACAAAGACAAGACCTATACAAACCGTCACAAAAGCCCTCGTTCCAAGTATCACTGCCTGCGAAGCATCCCCATGTAACTGAATTGCCCAGTAGTTGGCGAAGGATGGCAAAATGGCGAGCAAGAGCATCCAAGCCAACATTTTAAATCGACGGTGATAGAGCAAGAAGAGTATGCAAAATGCGGCTACCGAAAGATTAAGAGCAATCGAAGGAAGGAAAGATGTTTCCAAGGATAAAATCAGCAAGAAAAGACTAATAATCGGTGTCTTGGTTGCTACTTTGATCATACTACCTCACCTCCCCTTGAGTATTGCTACTCAGAAAACTGAGAGGTTTGCTAATGGTCACGTCTTGGAGATGACTGAGACCCTCACTAGTCATCTCAATCCAATAATCAACCACAGAGATCAAGGGATCTAAACGATGGCTAATGATCAAAAAACTTCTTCCTTGATTTCTCTCCTCCAACATCCACTGACAAAAGTAGTCGCAAGCTCTATCATCCAAACCAGCAAATGGCTCATCTAGCAAGATCACAGAAGCCTTGCTGGTTAAGATGGTCAATAGCTGAAGAATCTTTTGCTGACCACCACTTAATTGATAGGGACTCTTATCGAGTGCCTGCTCCAGATCAAAATATCGTAATGCTTGGAGAATCCGCTGATTTCTTTCAGAGTCTGAGCTATCTAATTGCAGTTCCTCTCTCAGACTGACTCGGATAAACTGCTTCTCAGCTTCCTGAACAACACCCGTCAAGTCACGATACAGGCTCTTTTTCTTTTTCAGGACTTTCCCCTTCCAAGTAATGCGCCCTTTATACTTTTGAAATTGAAGAATGGAGCGAAAGAGGGTTGATTTCCCGACACCATTGTCACCCAGGATACAGGAAATCCCTTGGTAAAACGTGAAATCAGCAATCGAAAAGAGGGGGCGATTACCCAGCTCACAAGTCGTTCTATCCATATGGAACAATTCCGGGCTAGAAGCAACATTCTTTGAAGAAACCTGTGTCATCTCAGAGGTAGGGATTTGAAACACTTCCCTTAGTTGTCCGTCTCTTAGCTCCACCATATGGTCGATATAGGCTTCATAATCAGATAAATCATGGTCGCACAGGATGACTGCCTTCCCTTTAGAGGCTAACTCTTTTAGAATCTCCAATATCTCGATTCTGCTCTTGCGATCAATGGAAGCGAAGGGCTCATCCAAGAGATAGACCCTAGGATTCATAGCAAAGAGAACAGCCAAAGCAGCCTTTTGCTTTTCCCCACCTGATAAGTGATGGATGGGACGGTGCAAGATTGGCTCGCAACGACATTGCCGAACCACCTCTGCTATTTTAGCATCAATCTCCTGAATGGGATGGCCGATATTCTCCAAGGTAAAAATTAGCTCTTCAAACAAGTTCTCCATGGTAAATTGATGATTGGGATTTTGAAAGAGAATGCCAACTGTCTGGACACGTTCGACGATAGAAAGCTGACTGACCTCGCTCCCATCTATCAGGACTTGACCACTATAGGGAAGAGAACTGACTTGGGCAATCATTTGAAAGAGACTCGATTTTCCTGAACCACTACTCCCAACTAATAAGGAAAAAGCTTGCCCATGAAAAGTAAAATCAATCGGCTCTGAGAAGATAGGGGACTGAATCTCCCGTAATTCCAGGCCCATCTATGCCTTTCCTCCAGCTGCAAACTGATGATAGAGTTTGACAATGGCACGAACCAAGATGGTACAGAAGAAAAAGACGGAAATAAAACGCACCACCAGCAAGGAAAGGACAAAAGGAAGGGAGAAGGCATAGTAACCTAATTTAATGTATTCATAGACAAAGCTAAAAAGGGTAATCCCAATACTATTAGCAGTTAGAGAGAGCCAACTTTCATAGCGATTCTTGGTTACGATAAAACCAAGTTCACTTCCCAAACCTTGAACCAAGCCAGACAAAAGGGCACCTAGACCGAATTGGCTACCATAAAGGACTTCAGCAAGCGCAGCGAGCACTTCTCCAATCGTCGCACTTCCGACTCTTGGAACAAAGATGGCCGCAATAGGCGCAGCCATACACCAGAGACCAAAGAGGATTTCATTGGCAAAGGCCTGTAAACCAAGAGGGGCTAAAATCAGGGTGAGGATATCAAATAGATAGCCTGAACCCACAAAAACACCACCAAAAAAGATAGACAAGAAAGCAAGCAAGATAACATCTTTTAATTGCCATTTTTTCAACATAAAAAACTCCTTTTTTAAAGAAAAGTGGGGCATTCAAGGAGAGCTACCGAAAGGCTTGTCGTCAGGCCTATCCTCTTTTGATAAACAAAAAAACTCCAATTGCAAACGAGAATTAGAGTTTAGCTTACAAGATTAGACAGTTCTTTTCAACATACGAAAAAAACCTTTTCACATTTCCCTTCGCCAGTCTTAACTGTATCAGGTTCAATGGGTATCATCTCAGCCTAAAGCACCCCAAATGTCTTTATTATTTAATTACTGGACCAGTATAACAGAATTTGAAAGCCCTAGCAAGATATTTGACTGGAAAATATATTTATATAGTTTGTTTGTTCATTCTTTTAATTTACATCAAAGGATTGCATCTGTCCTATAATTCATAACCGATATCAAAAAAGGTTAATTCTAAAGCAACTGCTTGATTCCAGCGTTTCTGAAGTTCTGTCAAATCTTCTCGATTTTTCCCGACACGATTAAGTTCATCAACCAGAAATTGAACCCACTCTGCAAAGAAAGGACCTCTATGTAGATTAATCCATTCCGAATGAATATAGGCTTCAGGTAGAGCCAAATCTTTAGAACCCCAGTCTAAATAGAGACCTTCTGCAATGACCAGCATGACCAAAAGATGAGCATAGTCTGATGAAGCCACAGCAGAATACATTAGCTCCTGAAACGCTTTTGTTACAGGGTGCAAGTTCACTTCTAGATAGTCATTCTCTGCTACCTTTAACTCTTTGAAAGCCTTTTGGAAATAACCATCTTCATCTGCTTCAAGAAAGCCTAGTTGCTTGGCAAAACGAAGTTTGGATTCAAGCTGGTCTGCGTGAGCTACACAAGCTCCCAGCATGGATAAGAAGGCATCAAAGAAATGATAATCTTGAATCAGGTAGTCTTTTAAGACCTTATTCTCAATTGTCCCCGTAAAAAGTTCCTTGACAAAACGATGATTGATTGCAGCCTGCCAATCCTTCTGACTGCTTTTTAATAATTCTCCAACAGTCAAACCTGGCTGAAATGCATAGTCTTGTGTTTCCATATTACTTTTCCTCTCTTTACTCGTTCGTAATCAATAAAATATCAAGAGATACCAAGCAAAATCGTAATTCCACTTGATACTTTTAAAGAACATCGAGGGCATTTGCAGAGAGCTACCTAAAAAAGCCTATCCTCTTTTGATAAACAAAAAAACTCCAATTACAAACGAGAATTAGAGTTTACCTTACAAGATTAGACAGTTCTTTTCGACATACGAAAAAAACCTTTTCACATTTCCCTTCGCCAGTCTTAACTGTATCAGGTTCAATGGGTATCATCTCAGCCTAAAGCACCCCAAATGTCTTTATTATTTAATTACTGGACTAGTATAACAGAAATTGAAAGCCCTAGCAAGATATTTGACTGAAAAATATATTTATATAGTTTCTAATAACGATTTATTCTTTCTATACACAAAGAAAAACCTCCACATCAGGTGGAGGCCTTCTACTTTATCAATACAATTTCAAATCACGAGGATCAACTGGGAAGGTTGGGTTGTATGGGTTATGACGGAGTTTGAAGTGTTTGACATCCTCAATAGTCTGAGTTCCAGATAACTGCATGACTGTCTTCAATTCTGCATTCAAGTGTTCAAAGACTTGACGTACACCCACACTACCACCAAGAGCCAAGCCATAGATCACAGGGCGGCCAATAGCTACCAAGTCTGCTCCTGAAGCCAAGGCTTTAAAGACGTGTTGACCGCGACGAACACCAGAGTCAAAGACAATTGGCACACGTTTATCAACTGCTTCTGCTACTTCTTGAAGTGAGTCAAAGGCAGCTGGTCCACCGTCGATTTGGCGGCCACCGTGGTTGGTTACCCAGATACCAGAAGCACCTGCGGCAAGCGAACGTTCAACGTCCTCACGGCATTGGGGCCCCTTGACATAGACAGGAAGTCCTGAGTATGCAGCGATAAATTCTACATCGCGTGGAGATAGGCGTTGTTTGGCTGATTTGTAAACAAAGTCCATTGATTTACCAGCACCTTCTGGCAGGTATTCCTCAACAATCGGCATACCAACTGGGAAGACAAAACCATTGCGCTTGTCGACCTCACGATTGCCCCCTACAGTTGCATCCGCCGTCAAGACAATCGCTTTGTAGCCTTCAGCCTTGACACGGTCCATGATATGGCGGTTAATCCCGTCATCCTTACTAAAGTAAAATTGGAACCAATGAGGTGTCCCTTGAAGAGCTTCCGTAATTTCTGGAAGGTCAACGGTAGAGTAAGAGCTGGTTGTATAAAGAGAACCAAATTCATGCACACCACGCGCAGTAGCTACTTCCCCCTGCTCATTTGCCAATTTATGAGCCGCAACAGGCGCCATAATAATTGGTGAAGATAATTTTTCACCTGCAAATTCAATCTCTGTACTTGGATTTTCAACATCACAAAGCGTATGAGGAACAATAAGTTTGTGGTTAAAGGCACGGATGTTCTCGCGTAAAGTGAAAGTATCCTCTGCTCCACTAGCGATATAACCAAAGGCAGCTTTAGGAATGACTTGTTGCGCCATTGGCTCCAAATCATAAGTGTTAATAAAATCTACAGGTCCTTCTGCATTGCTTGTTTTATATGACATAAAGTGTCCTCCTTATTAAGTAAGCGTTTACTTTTTCTTACATAAACTATCTTACCTCTTTTTCAGAATCCTTTCAAAAATTTTGTCTGGAAATTTCAAACTACAGCTATGATAAATTTTTTCTATCGTTGTGATAAAAAATTCATATTATCCAAACATGCCCTTTAGTGCTACAATAGCTATATTATTCCTAGATGGGAGGTTCTATTTTGGATTGGTCAATTGTTGAACAATATTTACCACTCTATCAAAAGGCTTTTTTTCTGACCTTACATATCGCAGTTTGGGGAATTCTGGGTTCTTTTCTTGTTGGTCTAATCGTTAGTGTCATTCGGCATTATCGCGTTCCTATCTTTTCACAGTTAGCAACAGCCTACATCGAATTGTCACGAAACACGCCCCTTTTGATTCAGCTCTTCTTCCTCTATTTCGGGCTTCCCCGAATAGGGATTGTTCTTTCTTCAGAAGTCTGTGCAACAGTTGGGCTCATCTTTTTAGGTGGCTCCTACATGGCTGAATCTTTCAGAAGCGGACTGGAAGCTGTCAGTCAAACCCAGCACGAGATTGGTCTAGCCATCGGTCTAACGCCTGTACAGGTCTTTCGCTATGTGGTTCTTCCGCAAGCAACTGCGGTAGCCCTACCGTCCTTTAGTGCCAATGTCATTTTTCTCATCAAAGAAACCTCAGTTTTCTCTGCAGTAGCCTTAGCCGATCTCATGTACGTCGCCAAGGACTTGATTGGACTCTATTATGAGACAGACATTGCACTGACCATGTTGGTAGTTGCTTACCTGATCATGCTTCTACCCATCTCTCTAGTCTTTAGCTGGATAGAAAGGAGGCTCCGCTATGCAGGATTCGGGAATGCAAGTACTCTTTCAGGGAAATAATCTCCTGCGAATTCTACAAGGATTGGGTATCACGATTGGAATTTCCATTCTCTCCGTCCTTCTATCAATGATTTTCGGAATAGTCATGGGAATCATCATGACCACCCATTCTAGAGTTATTCGTTTTTTAACACGCTTTTATCTGGAATTTATCCGTATCATGCCCCAGCTGGTACTACTTTTCATCGTTTATTTCGGCTTAGCTCGAAACTTTAATATCAACATCTCAGGCGAGACTTCGGCTATTATTGTTTTTACCCTCTGGGGTACAGCTGAAATGGGAGACTTGGTGCGTGGAGCCATCACTTCCCTCCCTAAACATCAGTTTGAAAGCGGACAGGCTCTGGGCTTGACTAACTTGCAACTTTACTATCACATTATCATTCCACAGGTCTTGAGAAGACTACTACCGCAAGCCATCAACCTTGTCACCCGGATGATTAAAACCACTTCCTTGGTTGTCTTGATTGGGGTTGTTGAAGTGACCAAGATTGGGCAACAAATCATCGATAGCAATCGCTTGACCATCCCAACCGCTTCCTTTTGGATTTATGGAACCATTCTGGTCCTGTATTTTGCAGTCTGTTTTCCTATTTCCAAACTATCCACTCACTTAGAAAAACATTGGAGGAACTAAATGTCTGAAACTATTTTAGAAATCAAGGACCTAAAAAAATCCTTTGGAGACAATCCCATCCTCCAAGGCCTTTCTCTGGATATCAAAAAGGGGGAAGTCGTCGTCATTCTAGGACCATCTGGTTGCGGAAAAAGTACACTTCTCCGCTGCCTCAATGGCTTAGAAACCATACAGGGTGGAGATATTCTTCTGGATGGCCAGTCCATTATTAGCAATCAGAAAAACTTTCACCTGGTTCGCCAAAAAATCGGCATGGTCTTTCAAAGTTATGAACTCTTTCCTCACCTAGATGTCCTTCAAAACCTCATCCTAGGCCCTATCAAAGCTCAGGGACGAGACAAGAAAGAAGTAACGGAGGAAGCTTTGCGACTACTGGAACGTGTGGGTTTGCTTGATAAAAAAGACAGTTTTGCTCGCCAATTATCTGGTGGACAGAAGCAACGAGTGGCGATTGTCCGTGCCCTTCTCATGCATCCAGAAATTATCCTCTTTGACGAAGTGACGGCTTCACTGGACCCAGAAATGGTACGTGAGGTTCTGGAACTTATCAATGACTTGGCTCAAGAAGGGCGTACCATGATTCTGGTAACCCACGAAATGCAGTTTGCCCAAGCTATTGCAGACCGCATTATCTTTCTCGACCAAGGGAAAATCGCTGAAGAAGGAACGGCTCAAGACTTCTTTACCAATCCACAAACCAAACGAGCACAGGAATTTTTAAACGTCTTTGACTTTAGCCAGTTCGGCTCATATCTATAAAGGAGATTTTTATGAAACTACTCAAACCAATTCTAACTGTTTTTGCTCTAGCATTTGCGCTTATCTTTGTCACAGCTTGTAGCTCAGGTGGAAGCTCTGATACTTCATCAGGAAAAGCAACTGCCAAAGCCCGCACTATTGACGAAATCAAAAAAAGCGGTGAGCTTCGAATCGCCGTATTTGGAGACAAAAAACCATTTGGTTATGTTGACAACGACGGTTCTTACCAAGGCTACGATATTGAATTGGGTAACCAATTAGCTCAAGACTTAGGTGTTAAAGTCAAATACGTTTCCGTTGATGCTGCCAACCGTGCTGAATATTTGATTTCAAACAAGGTGGATATCACACTTGCCAACTTCACAGTTACCGACGAACGTAAGAAACAAGTTGATTTTGCCCTTCCTTACATGAAAGTTTCCCTCGGTGTTGTGTCACCAAAAGATAAAGTCATCAAAGACGTTAAAGAATTAGAAGGCAAAACCTTGATTGTCACAAAAGGAACCACTGCTGAAACCTACTTTGAGAAAAATCACCCAGAAGTCAAACTTCAAAAATATGACCAATACAGTGATGCTTATCAGGCTCTTCTTGACGGACGTGGAGATGCCTTCTCAACTGACAATACGGAAGTCTTAGCTTGGGCACTCGAAAATAAAGGATTTGAAGTAGGAATTACTTCCCTCGGTGACCCAGACACCATCGCACCAGCAGTTCAAAAGGGTAATCAAGAACTTCTTGACTACATCAACCAAGAAATTGAAAAATTAGGTAAAGAAAACTTCTTCCACAAGGCTTATGAAAAGACACTTCACCCAACCTACGGTAACGCTGCTAAGGCAGATGACCTTGTTGTTGAAGGCGGAAAAGTAGACTAACATCTAATAAACATAACAAAAAGAAATCAGGTAATCCTAGTGACTACCTGATTTCCAATATTTTAGGCATTTTGCCAATTTTCTTGGTCTTCTTTGAAGTGTTTTAAGAGTTCCAATCCCTCTGGTGTGATGTAACCTTCTTCCTGAGCTAGGTGGATGAGCTCGCTGTAGTTTGAGAGAGTCACCAGTTTCACGCCTGCGTTTGCAAAGTTCTTATCTGCTTTTGCTAGTTGATAGCTAAAAATGGCCACTACACCGAGAACATCTGCTCCTTCACGCTTGGCAGCTGCTACCGCTTCGAGAACTGAACCACCAGTTGAGATCAAGTCTTCCACGATCACCATTTTTTGCCCCTGGGCTACACGGCCTTCGATTTGGTTTCCGGCTCCATGGTCTTTTGGCTTGCTACGGATATAAGCAAATGGTAGATTCATCTTATCCGCGATGATAGCTCCATGTGGAATCCCTGCTGTCGCTGTACCAGCGATGACTTCTACCTCTGGGAAAGCTGCTTTGATAGCATCCACAAAACCATTTTCAATCAAAGTTCTAGTTTCTGGGTAAGCTAGGGTCACACGATTATCCGTATAGATCGGTGACTTGATCCCAGATGCCCAAGTGAAAGGCTCTTCTGGTTTGAGATAAACCGCTTGAATTTTCAATAGATGGCTAGCAATGTCTCTAGCAAGTGTCATGGTATACTCCTTCTTATCCTTAAATCTATAATCAAATACGCTTTAGACCCAATCGCGTGTCCATTCTTCCTTGATAGCATGGTAAGCTGCTACAGGGTCTGCTGCCTGTGTGATTGGACGGCCTATTACAATGTAGTCACTACCGATTTGATAGGCTTGACCAGGGGTCACTACGCGTTTTTGATCCCCTGCTTCAGCACCTGCTGGTCGAATCCCTGGTGTCAAGCAGATAAAGTCTTCGTTTGTAGCTTCTTTGATAAGTTGGGCTTCTTGGGCTGAGCAAACCACTCCATCCAATCCAGCTTCAGCTGTTTTCTTAGCATAGTGAATCACTGATTCTTGCAGACTAGTTTGGATATTTTGACAGTCTTGCATCTGTTCTTCGGATGTTGAGGTCAATTGGGTCACCGCGATAAGAATCCCTTGATCACCAAGACCTTCACGCGCGGCCTGCATCATCTCAAGTCCACCTGCAGCCTGAACATTGGTCATATCGACACCCAGACTTGACAAGATTTTCATAGTTGACTTGACCGTATTTGGAATATCATGCAACTTGAGATCCAAAAAAACACTATGTCCCAATGATTTCAAATAACGCACAACTTCGGGACCTACTGCATAGTAGATTTCCATTCCTACCTTGACATAGAGTTTTTCCTCTGCTGGAAAAAGGGCTAAAAATTCTTTGGCTTCCTCGAAACTTGGAAAATCCAGAGCAATGACTGGGCGACTCTCACGCATTCTTTTCTCCTATTCTTTGCTAACAGTCCATTGCTCAAAAAAAGGAACCTGCTAGCAGCTAGGTTCCACGAAAAACGGGTAGTCTCCACCCTTTCACTGTCTAACCTTAGCTGCCTCTCTGGACTGCTTTAAAAGTTTTCTACTATTCTATTATTTATAACGATACTTGTCAAGTAAAAACTGAAGATTCTTATTCTTGTTTCTTTTCTTCAGCTTTTTTTTCTTCCTGTTTTTTCTTCTCTGCTTCTTTAGCTTCTTGTTTGGCCTTTTCCTCAGCTTCTTCTAAACGTTTATCAGCCAGGCTAGTGCTATAGATGCCAGCTTCCATATCAATAAAGCTCGGTTCTGACAATTGTGGCTTGATTTTGCTGTAATAAGGCAATTTCTTACTCAATTCTGACAAGGGAACCAGAATTTCATCTGTATCAACCATGGTGATTTTAAGAAGATCAGCAGTCGCCTTACTTGGAGCCAGTTCAATTTTCTGAATAGAATTCTTGATTTCTTCACTAATACTAGATAAACCACTAACCAAGGATTTGATTTGCCCTTCATCATTAAACATCACAGAAAGGTAGGTCTCTGGTAAACTCACTAGACTGACAGGACTTGACTCAACAGTTCCACTAGATAGGATTGGATAGTGGTCTTCACCTGTCACATAGTAGCTAACAATCTCAAATTCTTTGACTTCAATCGTAAAGTTTGTCGGAAATTTGTAGTCAATCTTTGCTGACTCTATCCAGTGATTAGACTTGATCTGCTCAGCGTGCTTCTCCTTGTTCAACAACAAAGACAAGGTATAGTCACTATCCTGAATGCCAGAAACTTGTTTAATGTCATCCGCTTGGGTCTGGACATTTCCCTTAACCTCGATATGCTTGATAGTCGAAAGAGGGGTCAAGAGATAGATAGAAAGGAGGAGAACCAGAACACTCGGCACCAAGATACTCACAGCTCGCCAAATATGAACAGGCGCAATTTTAGGCTTGGCAGGTTTTTCTGGTTTTTCTTTTTTCTTCTTTTCTTTCTCTTTTTTAACTTTTGTGTCTTCCTTTTGAGTTTTCTCAGCTTTCTCGGAGGGTTCCTTGCTTATACTTGAGGCTTCCTCGTCTGATTCACTCGATGATTTCTTGGATTCCTCCAATAGTTTCGAGTTGGCCTCCTTTCGAGCTTGTTTTTCCTTTTCCTTCTCCTCAGCTAGGGCAGCTTCTTCCTCAGCCTTTTTCTTTAGGTATTCTTGGTTTCGTTTCTGCCATTCAGACAATTCTTTCTTGGGGGTTGATTCTTTTTTCTTATCCTTTGACATTGATATTCCTTATGATAAGTCTTTTCTTAGTAGGGCATAAAAATCATCAAGAGATTTCAACTCAGTTGAAGCCCTCATACTAGCTTGGTATTGATCCTTGTGACTAAGCAGGTGACTGAGTTTCTCTTCCAAGCTTTCCAAGGTCAAGTCACTTTCTTGAAGTTCTTCTGCATAGCCTTTCTTAACAAAGTAGGCTGCATTTTCAATCTGGTCTCCTCGACTTGCTTCACGACCCAATGGTACAATGAGATGGAGTTTAGCCATAGCCAAGAGCTCAAAAATCGTGTTGGCACCACCACGCGTCACCACCACATCTGCCATCTCCATCAAGGGTTGATAGAGGTCCGTCACATAGTCAATACGAAAGAGATTTTGGCTCAATTCATTGAGGCTAGAGTCTCCAGTGAGATTAATGATATTGTAGCGCTCTGTCAGCTCTTTTTTATGGTCTGTCACCAATTGGTTAAAGACACGAGCTCCTGCAGAACCACCAACAAACAATACCGTTGGCAATTTTGGATTAAAGTGGGTTTGGATATCCACCAACTCGTCTGGTTCTGGCGTCTCTTGGTCTGTTACCTTGGTCACTGCTCCCACGTGCTCGACTTTTGCAAGACTAGCAGGCTGCTCAAAGGTTGAATACATCTTGGTCGCGAATTTATAGGCAATTTTATTGGCCAAGCCCATAGACAGGTCCGATTCGTGAATAAAGACAGGTACCCCTGACACACGCGCTGCGATAACCGGTGGCACAGACACAAATCCTCCCTTAGAAAAAAGAGCCTGTGGACGCAGTCGTAACATGATAAAGAGGGATTGGACAATTCCCCAACCAACTTTGAAGACATCCAGCATATTTTGCCAAGAAAAATAGCGGCGCAACTTCCCAGTCGCAATAGAATGGAAAGTAACATCCAAACCTGACTTGAGGATTTCTTGGTGTTCGATTCCGTGTTTATCACCAATATAGTGAACTTCCCAGCCGTCTTCGATGAACTTAGGCATTAACAAAAGATTGAGGGTGACATGTCCAACCGTCCCCCCACCTGTAAAGACAATTTTTTTCATATTATTCCTTTAACTCCGCTACTGTGTCGATAAAGAGGTCGCCACGTACTTCAAAGTTAGCATACATATCCCAGCTGGCATTGGCCGGACTGAGAAGAACCACATCTCCTTGAGTCGCAAGCTCATAAGCCTTGCGGGTTGCATCTGCAATATCGGTCGCATCCACATAAGCCACACCAGCCTTCTCAGCTGCACGTTTGACACGTTCTGCAGACTGACCGAGGATGACCATCTTCTTGAGTCCTGTAATATCTGGAACCAATTCGTCAAACTCATTGCCACGGTCCAAACCACCTGCAATTAAGATAACCTTACTATTGTCAAATCCTGACAAGGCTTTTTGAGTAGCCAAGATATTGGTTGATTTGCTATCGTTATAGAATTTGACACCCTGAATTTCATCCACAAATTGGAGACGGTGTTTGACACCACCAAAGGCTGATAGAGTTTCCTTGATTGTTTGGTTGTCGATACCTCGAAGCTTAGCTACTGCAATGGTCGCAAGGGCATTTTCCACATTGTGACTACCTGGAACTCCGATTTCACTCGCTGCCATGACCACTTCTCCACGGAAGTAGAGTTGACCATCTTCCAAATAAGCTCCGTCAACCTTTTCAAGTGTTGAAAATGGAACAACAGTGGCTTGTGTTTTGGTAGCCAATTCTTTTGCCAAATCTTGGTTAAAGTTCAATACAAGGAAATCATCCGCTGTCATCTTGTTCTGGATATTCCACTTGGCTGCTACATATTCCTCAAAAGAACCATGATAGTCGATATGAGTTGGCATGAGGTTGGTAATGACCGCAATCTCAGGCTGGAATTCTTGAACACCCATCAACTGGAAAGAAGAAAGTTCCATGACAAGCGTGTCCTTGGCTGTTGCAGTTTGAGCCACTTGACTAGCAGGATAGCCAATGTTCCCTGACAAGAGACCATGTTGGCCTGCAGCAGTCAAAACCTCCCCAATCATGGTCGTTGTGGTTGTTTTCCCATTTGAACCAGTGATACCGATAATTGGCGCTTCTGAGATCAAGTAAGCCAACTCCACCTCAGTCAAGACTGGAATACCCTTTACCAAAGCCTTTTCAATCATGGGATTGCTATAAGGGATACCTGGATTTTTCACCATCAGAGCAAAATCCTCATCCAAGAGCTCCAAAGGATGCCCACCAGTGACAACCTTGATCCCATCTTCCAGTAGGCTTTGTGCAGCTGGATTTTCCTCGAAAGGCTTGCCGTCATTTACTGTCACAATGGCACCTAACTTGTCCAGCAAACGGGCCGCAGACTCACCAGACTTAGCCAAACCTAAAACAAGTACTTTCTTATTTTTAAATTGATCGATTACTTTCATGTCTCAAACTCCATTTCTACTCTTACTATTTTACCATTTTTATGGAAATAAAAAAGCCACAAAGTGTGTTTGTGACTCTTTCTTCTAACTGAATCTTGCCATATCATCTATGTGATAATTCGGTAACTCGAATGACTTGATCCACTTGCTCCCAGATAAGAGGATTGTGGGTCGCAATAATAATGGTCCGATTCGGATTTTTTAGAGATTCTAATATAGAAAGTAATTCCTCAGAGTTTTTGGGGTCTAGTGAAGCAGTTGGTTCATCTGCGAGAATCAAAACTAACCTGCACTCCAAAAGTTCGACAAAAAATATCTAACCCTTAGAGTGCAGGTCAACTCTCAGTACTTTATATCCTTACCTATCTTTCTGCTGACCGCTGGCCTGTGACAAACATGGTAAAGGTGGCTTTGCAGACATTTCTGCCTTCTTGATTGGTGATATCGACATCTACTACACAAGTGGTACGTCCTTGGTGGACGCATTCTCCTTTAATGGTCAGTACATCGTCGAGTTTTCCTGCCTTGAGGTAGTTGATAGAGGACTGGAGCGTCACTCCATCAAGCCCCAGCGAGATAACCACCAAACCACTGATCTGGTCACAAAGGGTGAAGAGATAGCCACCATGGGCATTGCCATAGTAGTTGAGCGACGAGTCCACCACTTTGGTCGTCACCACAACCTGACCATCTCTCATTTTTTCTATTTCGTAATTTTCAAAGGCAGATATAGCGTCAAAATGAAAATCTTTCATCGTTTCCTCCTGATAGTTCAAACGACACTATGATACTACTTTTTATAGGACTGTGCAAGGAGAAAGCTCCTAGTCTGGTAAAATTCCAACCTGCTCAACAAAGAGCATAAAGGCTGCCTGTCCCTGCTCCGTTTGCTTGTAAACTCCTGCGTCCTCCAGAACACGGGCAAAAATAGCACCCACAGAGTCCTTGACGATTTCAAGGGCTTTTTCTTTATCTGCTAGGTCCGGATGTTGGGCTTTGAGTTGGTCTGCCCATTCCTGATGATAGTCGACAACTATGTCACCATCTCCCACGAGGTAGCTAGCGACTTGCTCCACTTCTGCTTTCAATCGTGGAGGCAGGATAGCCAAGCCCATGACCTCAATCAAGCCGATATTTTCTTTCTTGATATGTTGGACATCCTTGTGGGGATGATAGATACCGTCAGGATGTTCTGCAGAAGTCTGATTATCTCGCAAGACCAAGTCCAATTCAAACTGACCGTCGCGTTTACGAGCAATCGGTGTAATGGTGTGATGTGGTGTCCCGTCTGTTTCTGCCAAAATCTGCACTGCAGGATCTGAATACTGGCGCCATTCCTGCAAAATCTTATCAGCCAAGTTGATCAAATCCTCTTTGAAATCCGAGGTCAAACGTAGCACTGACATAGGCCACTTGACAATCCCAGCCTTGACCTGCTCAAATCCATCAAAACAGAAAGTCTTTTGCAGAGGAGCCAATTCCATAGGAAAGACATGACGCCCTCCCTGATAGTGGTCATGAGTTAGAATAGACCCCCCCACAATCGGCAGATCAGCATTAGAACCCGCAAAATAGCCTGGAAACTGTTCAACAATCGCCAGCAGACGCTCAAAGCTTTGACGATTGATAGCCATGGGCCGATGCTGGCCATCTAAGAAAATACAGTGCTCATTAAAGTAAGCATAGGGCGAATACTGGAAACCCCACTCCTGACCCGCCATTTCAAAACGGATAATGCGGTGATTGCTGCGAGCTGGGTGGTTGACCCGACCATGATAGCCTTCATTTTCTAGACAGAGTTGACACTGGGGATAATGGCTAGCTTGCACCAACTTGGCTGCAGCAATCTCTTTCGGGTCCTTTTCAGGCTTAGAGAGGTTGATGGTAATCTCAAGCTCTCCGTAATCAGATAAAACACGATAAGCAATATTCTTAGCAATGGCCTTGAGCTTGATGTAGTCATTTTTCTGGCTAAGCTGGTAAAAATCTGCAATTGCTTGCTCAGGAGAGCGGGCATAGGTTTCCCAGAAGTCACGATTGACCTGACTTGGACAAGGGGTCACCAACTCCATTAGTTCAGCACCGAGAATTTCACGCGCAGCCTGACTATCCTCAATCCTCTCTAATCGAACCGCTTCCTCGACTAACTGGTCCTTAAGGTCAATCAACTCATACAGATTCGTCTCAACTTCCAAAACACCTTCTCCCACTCGTGCTAAGACACGATTGGTTAGGTAGATTCGATCCATTTCCTCAAATGAACTTCCAGCAATGACTTCCGTGATAAATGCATCTAGAACTCCCTGACTCATTGATTCTCCTTCTTACTTTCTAAATAGTCTCTGACAGCATCTAAATCCTGAAAAACTTGTTCTGTTTTATTTAAGAAAGACTGTGCTGGCATTTTTAAGTCTGGAATACAAATAACTGGTATCCCAGCTCTATACGCTGCTTCAATCCCTGCTTCACTATCCTCTAATACTAAGCAATTCTCTGGTAAAACATTCAAATCACTACAGGCCTTTAAAAATATATCAGGGTAAGGTTTGCTTCGTTTTACATCTTTTGCAAAAACTAGATGGTCAAATAGGGACAGTATACCATTACTATCCAAAATCATTCTAGCTCGAGATTCAACACTTGAAGTTGCTAGAGCGATTGGAATACCTTCTCTTTGCAAAAAAGCAAGCAAATTTTTAGCACCTTTTTTTAAATTTACACCTTTGGCTAAGATTCTAGCTTCCAGTTCATAAACTTTTTCCAAGGTTTGGTCAAAGTTCCAAGGTAAATCATAGGTATCCAAAAATCGTTGAACATTCTCCTCTTCCCTATGTCCACTGTATTCTCTAGAATATGTTTCTTCTGTGAAAGGAATTCCAAAATCTTCAAGCAATTCTTGATAAACTTTTAGAGAAATGATTTCAGTATCGGCTAATAAGCCATCTAAATCAAATATTACAGCTTCCATATCCTTCTCTCCTAGTCTAAAACGCGAGTACCACCTGCAACTTCAGCGATATAGAAGCTTGGAGCATAGCCAACGATTTCTTCATAGTGCTTGCCTACAGCTTCTTTAAAGAACTCAACAGCGTCTTTTTGAACCAAGGCAATGGCACAACCACCAAAACCTGCTCCTGTCATACGAGCACCAAGAACACCTTCTTGAGCCCAAGCAGTATGAACAAGGGTATCCAATTCCAAACCAGTCACTTCGTAGTCATGTTCAAGAGACACATGAGACGCATTCATCAAACGACCAAATTTATCCAAATCGCCTGCTTGCAGAGCTGCTTGCGCTTTAAGGGTCCGTTGATTTTCAAGAACCGCGTGGCGAGCACGTTTTAAACGATTTTCGTCTTTAATCAGATAGCTGTATTGGTCAAAGGCCCACTCATCCAATTCGCCTAAAGTCTGGATATCCAAGGCAACTTGGAGTTCTTCTACCGCTTTTTCACATTCCGCACGGCGTTCATTATATTTAGAATCTGCTAGTTCACGGCGCTTATTGGTATTCATGATAACAACAACATTGTCCTTCAAATCAAGAGGAACCAAGTCATATTCTAGAGTATTAGTATCTAGGTAAATAGCACGTTGGTCTGCACCCATACCGATAGCAAATTGGTCCATAATCCCAGAGTTAACACCAATAAAGTTATTCTCTGTCAATTTCCCGATTTTTACTAAATCTAGACGATCCAATTTTAGGTCAAAGAGGTATTCTGCCACGACACCTGTCAATAGCTCCAAAGAAGCTGAAGATGACAAACCAGCACCATTTGGGATATTCCCATAAACATAAAAATCAAACCCTTTGTCAATCACATGTCCAGCTTCTTGCAAGAAATGAAGAACCCCTTTTGGATAGTTGGTCCAGCTGTGCTCTTTTTCAAACTTGAGATCAGCAAGAGGCACTTCGATGATACCCTTGTCTTCAAAATTGGCTGAGTAGAAACGCAAGACTTGGTCGTCACGCTTGCGAGCCGCTCCATAGGTTCCCAGGGAAATGGCAGCAGGAAAAACGTGACCGCCGTTGTAGTCCGTGTGTTCACCAATCAAATTGATACGACCTGGTGAAAAGAAAGTTTGGTCTGCTTCTTGACCAAAAACGGCAAGAAAGTCTTTGCGAAAGTCTTCAGTAGTAAGATGTTGTGTCATATAAATTCTCCTTTGACTGTCCGTTAAGTCGCCTTAACGTGTAATCGTTTTCTTCTATTGTATCCAAGGCTTTTGCCAAGGTCAATCCTTTTTACTAAAGTTTTACTAAACAACAGGTAAAAAGAAGAAAAATATGATATACTAACCTAAAAGAAGGAGGATTTATGGCTACCTTAAAAGACATCGCACAGCTAGCCTCTGTCTCTATCGCGACCGTATCTCGTGTCCTCAATCGCGACCAGAGTCTATCTGTTACAGAAGAAACTAGACACCGTATTTTAACTGTCGCTGAAGAGCTGGGCTATACTAAGCACCTCAAGACAGGCGAATCCCACAAACCCAAGCAAAAGATTGCCATTATCCAATGGGTCAGCGAACAAGGGGAGTTGGACGACCTCTACTACTATCAGATTCGTCTCGGTATTGAAAAAAGAGCCCAAGAGTTGGACTATGATATCTTGCGCTATTTTAATGACCATCCTTTTACATTAAGCGAGGAAGTGATTGGGATACTCTGTATTGGAAAGTTCAGCCGATCACAAATCTCTGCCTTTGAAGAATACCAAAAACCCCTAGTCTTTTTAGACAGCGATACTCTTTCATTGGGACATACCTGTATTATCACTGACTTTTACACTGCTGTCAAACAAGTTGTAGACCATTTTCTCAGTCAGGGGCTGGATCGGATTGGCATTCTAACAGGTCTTGAGGAAACAACCGATCAGGAAGAGATTATTCAAGATAAGCGACTAGAAAATTTCAAAGACATTACCCAAGCAAAAGGTATCTACCATGAAGAACTGATCTTTCAGGGGATCTTTACTGCCCAGTCTGGCTATGACCTGATGAAGGAGACCATTCACAAGTTGGGTGATAAACTCCCACCAGCCTTTTTCGCCGCCAGCGATAGTTTAGCCATCGGTGCCCTTCGTGCCCTTCAAGAAGCTGGAATTAGCCTACCAGACCGCGTCAGCCTCATTTCTTTTAACGACACTAGCCTGACCAAGCAGGTCTATCCTCCTCTTTCTAGCATTACCGTCTATACCGAAGAAATGGGCCGAGCAGGGATGGATATTCTTAACAAGGAAGTCCTCCACGGTCGGAAAATTCCTAGCCTAACCATGCTGGGCACCAGACTGACTTTGAGAGAGAGTACCACTAATAAATAAGAAAAACTCACAAACAAGATTCAGAGCGAAACTTGCTTGTGAGTTTTTGCTATCCCTCCACGATCATATTTTTAAATAGCTGATAAAAGTAGTAAGATACTAATGAGGCGAGCTATTAGTATACACCAACCTATTAGAAAGGAATTTCCAAATGTTAGCTAAAATAACTCCAAACGACTACCTACATACCTACTACAAACAATGGATTACCATTTACAAAGAAGGAGCCATCCGAAATGTAACTTTACAAAAATACAAAATGACCCTGCACTGGCTACAAAAACTGGCACCTGATCTAAAACTATGCGATGTAAATCGTATCGTTTATCAACAGTTACTCAATAACTACGCAAAAGAGCATGAACGTGTCACAACAATGGATTTTCACCATCAGCTTAAAAGTGCGATTATGGATGCTGTAGATGAAGGGTTAATCACTCACGATCCTACTCGCAAGGCCATTATTAAAGGGAAAAATCCTCGAGAAAAGAAGCCAAAATACCTCAATCAGTTTGAACTTCATACACTCTTAACCCATTTGAAGCTATCTAATCATCTCAACTGGGATTGGCTCATATTACTAACAGCTAAGACTGGAATTCGTTTTTCTGAAGCTCTGGGCATCACACCAGCTGACTTTGACTTTCCTCATCAACTACTCAGTATTAATAAAAGTTGGAATTATAAAGAAACTGGAGAATTTGCACCAACGAAAAATCGTTCTTCTGTCCGAAAAATTCAATTAGATTGGCAAACTGTCATCCAATTTGCCGAACTAACGCGTGATCTCCCTTCAGAACAACCTATCTTTGTTCATGGGAAAATATACAATTCTACTATAAATAACATCTTAGAAAAGAGATGCAAGGAAGCCAAAGTTCCCGTGATTACTTTACACGGTCTGCGGCATACCCATGCTTCGCTTCTGCTTTTTGCTGGTGTTTCAATTGCTAGTGTTGCTAGACGACTAGGGCATGCTAGCATGACCACTACTCAAAAAACATACCTCCATATTATCCAAGAACTCGAAAACCAAGATATTGATTTGATTATGCGATCACTATCTAGTCTCAATTAAGTAGGAATCACTCACGCTGTTGAAGGGTAATGAGCTGATCCAATTCTTGGAAAAAGGAACCGATGGCCTTTTGTTCGGGATGATTAACAGGAAATAGTAGCTCCGTATCAAAGAAATCTTGGGGGGAAATATTTAAAAGTCCATGATTTCTTGCTCCTTCTGCTGCTCTCATAGAAACTTCCTTATGCCATTTTGGAGAATCATAATATACAGCTAAAAAATCTGAATCTATAGAATTGGGTCTAAAAACAATATATAATGTTGATAATACTCCCATTTCATAATTTTCCAATCTTTTAACTGCACCCCATGGATAATCTGACGAATAAGATTTATTATACGCAAATTCTCCTTTTTTCAATAGATAATATCCGCTAACATCCTTACTAGCAACCTTCTTATTAAAGAAAGTTTCTTGGTTAATTAGTCCATGTTGAGCGGAAATAGTTAAAGGTAATTCAGATTCCAAATTTTTATTTTTTCTCGTAACCCGTTCTGCTACCTCCCCCAACTTCCGCTGTTCCCAAGCGTTAGTAAATATTCTATTATTTAGAAAAGAGATTTTTAGATATGATTTTTGTAATAAAAAAATATTACAAAAAATATTTGACAAATTATTTGTTTAGGTGTAGAATGAAAGAAACAATTACGAGAGGAGAATTTGATGGACTATTGTCAATTAGGAGATCTGCTTTCCCTTACAGCTGGAGTAAATCCGACTAGGTTTGAGAAGCAAAATCAGGAGACTCTTCAGTTTTATGATCATGCTTCATTTGAGTCGGACTTGTATCAAAAGTCGTTTGTTCTAGGAAATGATGAATTTAATGAAACCTCCCTTTCTCTTGTTGCAGGGGATGTGGTTATCAGTAGTCCATCGCGATTAGCAGCGATTGTCGGAGCAGATAATGAAGGAAAATTACTAACTTTAAATTTTATCAAAGTGAACATAAAGGGAAGGTTAGATAAATTTTACTTTCTCTATCTTTTTAATCAATCTCGGGATGTTCAACGTCAAAAGGAACGTGAGCTACAAGGAACAGGTACATCTATGAGAATACCTGTTAAGTCATTGGAGAGGATCCGTATTCCCCTACCTCCAATAGAGGAGCAAAAAAAAATAGGTCAAGCCTATCAACAGCTGTTACTATTGCAAACACAGCTTAGAAAATATAGTCAATTATTGGAAGCGACTGTTCAAACTAGCCTCGAACAAATATTAAGGAGCCAATCACATGAGTGAAAATAAAAATAAATCAGAATTAGCTTTTGAAAAAGAAGTCATTACTTATCTAACAAATATTGGGGGAGTGAAGCAGTGGGAGTATCTGGAAAATGTGAAAAATACGGAGACTCTTTGGGCTAATTTCAAAAATATTCTAGAGCAGAACAATCGTGGGAAACTAAGTGGTTCCTTAACTCGAACAGAGTTCGCACAAGTAAAAAAACAAATCTCAGAACTAAAAACTCCCTATCAAGCAGGGCAATTTCTTTATGGTGTTAATGGCTATTCTGAAATTGAGGTGGATCTAGATAGTGGAGAGCATGTTTTTTTAACAGTATTTGATCAAGATCAGGTTGGTGGAGGAAATACTGTTTATCAAGTGGTGAATCAGATTAGTCGTCCTAAGGTAGTCGACGGTAAACAGGATCGCCGTTTTGATATTACTCTCCTTATCAATGGTCTTCCGATTATTCAAATTGAGTTGAAGAAGGCGTTACATCGAACAGAAAAATCTTTCAACCAGATGAAACAATATATAGCAGAAAAGCAATATAGTGATATTTTTTCGACTCTTCAAATTTTAGTAGCCATGACTCCTTATGAAACACGCTACATGGCTAATAGTACTCTGGAAAGTTTCAATCAGGATTTTGCATTTAACTGGCAGAATGAAGAAGATGCTAAGCCGGTACGTCGTTGGCAGGAATTTGCAGACAAAGTGCTGTCTATCCCGATGGCACATAATCTAGCAACCCAATACATGATCCTTGATGGAACTAAGAATAAAGAGAGTATTAAAGTCATGCGTCCCTATCAAGTGTACGCTACGAAGCGCGTGATTGATAAAGTACGTAAACATGATTTTAGTTATTCGGATGGTAAACTAGGCTACATTTGGCATACGACAGGTAGTGGGAAGACCATTACAAGCTTTAAGACAGCTTGGTTGGCTAGTCGCTTACCGAATGTTAGTAAAGTTATCTTTTTGGTTGACCGTATCGCACTGACAGAACAAACGGTTGCAGCTTACCAAGCCTATGATCCAGTTGCTGGTTTTGAAAGCAAAGATGGTATCATTACTGATACTGCCAATATTTCAGCTTTACATCGGAAACTGACGGTCAAAAGTGATAAAAATATCATTGTGACTAGTATTCAAAAAATGTCTCGTTACGTTTCAAGAGATGATTTTAAGCCTATTAAAGATAATATTCTTTTTATTGTGGATGAAGCACACAGGTCTACTGGAGATGGCAGTGACAATGATAATATGCTTGAGAAAATCCGTCAAGCACTACCTCATGCAGCTTGGGTAGGATATACGGGGACGCCTAAGTTCCCAATTACAAAAGAAATTTTTGGAGAACTTCTTCATGCATACACGATTAAAGAAGCGATTGCTGATCGAAATGTTTTGGGGTTTAATGTTGAGTTTAAAGAAACAATTGCAACGCCCGAAAATCCGACAGCAGATGATATTGATGATAATGTAAAAGCCAGTGTCTATGACACCAGTGAGGAACATGTAAATCTGGTGGTGAAGGATATCTTTGACAACTGGAACGAACGTTCAAATAAAGGTAAGTATAATGCGATGTTCACGGTTCATGTAGGTGGGAACAAGGCTTCAATACCTCGGGCCATGGAATACTTTGACAAGTTTGAAGAAATCAATCGGACCAAACCAGCAGAACAACGTTTGAAAGTAGCGATTAGTTTTTCAGCCGATACTTCAAATGGCGATCAACAGCTTCAGACTAACGAAAATTTGCATCGTGCAATTAGGCACTATAATAGTCTCTTCAATACGGAATTTGATATGAAGACCGTGAAAGATTACACCGAAAATCTTCGAACACGACTAAATAAAACATCAGACGATGGACAATATCTAGATCTCGTTATCGTTGTGGATCAGCTATTGACAGGTTTTGATGCCCCAGGACTGAATACTCTCTATGTGGATCGTACTTTCAAAGGTGCGAGTCTTATTCAGGCCTATTCACGGACAAATCGTGTTCATAATATGGTTGAAAAGCCTTTTGGGAAAATCGTCAATTATCGCTGGCCAGAGCAAAATGAATTTGAGATGAATAAGGCTTTCTATCTGTATTCTAATCGCCATTCTGCAGACGAACAAACAGAGTTGAATCTTGATGAAATGAAAGGAAAAAACCAAGAGTCCGGCATTACTTCCAAACCTTTCAGTACAGTACAAGAGGAACTCAAATCTATAGTCGAAGATCTCCGTGTTCTGACAGATAGCTTTATTCAATTGCCACCGAGTGAAAAAGCACAAGACGATCTCTTTGAAAAGATTCAAACTTATAATAGATTACTGAGTCAGCTTAAGCAATACACTGAGGATAATGAAGGAAATCCTGTATCTGCTTATGATGATCCAGAAAACTTTTACAAAGGGATTGGACTTTCCGAAGATGAAGAAGTCATGTTGACGACAGTCCTAGCTGGTGAACTCCGAGAGAGACGGGCTAAAAAAGAAAATATTGATATTTCACAAGTTATGCTAGAGATGGTTCATATCCATGATGTAACAATCAATTATGACTACCTCATTGAACTCATCGCACAGATGGCAGATGAAATTCATACTGGAGAAGTGGCTAAGGCTGAAAAAACTAAGGAAGATATCTCAATCGAGTTAGCCAAATCTGACAATATCAAGGAGAAAGAACGTGTTACTCGTTTTGTAAATCAGATTTACAATGGAACTTACGTATTTGAACGTTATCCTGCTCCTCGAGATATCGACAGTATGACCAGAGCGATGGAACAGGCTCAGTCAGCAAGTTGCCTTCAACAGTTGACTGCCTTCATCCGCACGTGGGGTCTGGATAATAGTGTTAAGCCTAAGGAACTAGAAGACTTGATTCAGAAACATCGTATCGGTCAAGAAGACCTGGATAAACAAGGAGAAGTCACAAAAATCATGAACGATGCTAGAAGTGACTATACAGTACTTGCAGCAGAAGAAATCGCTAGTTTACCTTGGGTCAAGTATCGTAATGCTCTACGTAAGGCTCTTTATGCATTGGCAGATCAATTGAAAAAGTTAGAGGGGTAGGTTATGAGAGATATTAAAGAGCAACTGATTGGGAAATCAATAGAAGCTTTTATCTTGGGGTTAGAGATTTACAATAAGCCGACCATTCGTTATAGGATTGAGGGTTTTAGTTTTTTTATATGTAATGCTTGGGAACTAATGTTGAAGGCAGAAATGATGAATCGACAGGAGTCTATTTATTTTAAGGATAGTCCTGATCGAACATTGAGCCTTGAAGCGGTTGTTAAAAAAATCTACTCTGATGTAAATACGCGTGTTCGCTTGAATTTGGAACGGATTATCGAACTGAGAAATATCAGTACGCATTTCATCACTGAAGACTATGAGCTGAAGTATGCTCCACTTTTTCAAGCTTGTGTCTTAAATTTTGTAAATGAAATGCAAAGATTTCATCAAGTTATTATCACAGATTCAATTGCGCAAAACTTCTTAACCATATCAGCTACATATGAACCTCTTACGAATGAAGAAATCCGGTTGAAATATCCACCTGAAATCGCTGAAAAATTTATCCAGCAGGCAAATGAAATCGATGTGCTGACAGAGGAATATAGCTCTGACAAGTTTGCAATTGAGATCAAACAGAATCTTTATATTACTAAGAAGAAGGAAGAAGCTGATTTTGTTGTATCCCTTAAAAATAATGCCCCAAGTGAAGTTGCCATTGTGAAAGAGCTAAAAGATCCTTCTGTTAGTCACAAATATTCATATAATAGTGTCATCTCGGCTGTTCGTGATCGTTTGAGTAAGAGAAATCTTAAACTAGGGTATAAGAATGGATTTAATCAGTATGTATTGAGTCTTATTATCGATTTTTATCATATCAAACAGAATGAGAAATATGCCTACTGTCATAAAATAGGGAATACAGAACAATATACATATTCGCAACAATTTGTAGATTTCATTGTATCAGAGATTCAAAAAGACCCTCAACGTTTTGTTGAGAGCCTTAGAAGAAAGTAAAAAAAGATAACCCCAGGCACATAGGAAATGCTCAGTACTATAGTACCTACCCCATTCTGGGACCCAGCGTTTATCCTTCACAAGTTATCTTTAATTACATTATACAAGTTTTTCTAGATATTGTAAAGGACTAGGAGTTGTAGAGGGATGAAACCTTCTATGAAAACAAATGTAAGAAAATTTCAAAATAGTAAGACATGGAAAATAGCTCAAAGGAGGGCTTTATGAGCAAGCAAGAAGAAAGAAGACCAAGTATCAGATTTAAGGGTTACACTGAACCTTGGGAACAGCGGAAGTTGGGGGAAATTTCTACCTCTTTCTCTGGTGGCACACCAGTAGCAGGAAATAAAAGATATTATGGTGGGGAGATTCCTTTTATTCGATCGGCTGAGATCAATTCAGATTCAACAGAACTATTTTTAACTAATGAAGGCTTGGAAAATTCTTCTGCAAAGTTAGTCAAAAAGGGAGATATTCTTTATGCTTTATATGGAGCCACAAGTGGAGAAGTAGATATTTCTAAAATTAATGGTGCCATAAACCAAGCAATTCTATGCATAGTTCCTAAAATAAATTATAATTCTGGATTTATAACGCAGTGGTTGAAATATCAAAAAAAGAATATAACAGATAAATATCTTCAAGGGGGGCAGGGAAATCTTTCTGGTACTCTTGTAAAGGAGTTGGATATTTCTCTCCCCACTCTCCCCGAACAAAAGGCCATCGGTTCCTTTTTCCAAGAATTGGATCAGCTCATTACCCTTCAACAGCGTGAGCTAGAGTTGATGAAAGAAGGAAAAAAGACTCTGCTTTCAAAAATGTTTCCAAAGGATGGAGAAAATTTCCCGGAAATCCGTTTTCCTGGCTTTACTAACGCTTGGGAACAGCGGAAGTTGGGGGATGTGGGAGATTTTTCCATTAAAACCAACTCTCTTTCGCGAGAAAAATTAAGTTTTAACTCTGGAAGTATAAAAAATGTACATTATGGAGATATCTTAGTCAAATTTGATAGTATATTGTGTTTTGATAATATTCATATTCCATTTATTATAGACGATAATAAGATAACATCGAAAATGTTTTTAAAAAATGGAGATATTATTTTTGCAGATGCTGCCGAAGACCACTCTGTTGGAAAATGCATTGAATTGAGTAATGTTTTGGGTGATATAGTTTCAGGTTTACATACAATTGTATATAGATCTCAGATTGACTTTGCACAATACTTCTTAGGGTATTATTTGAACTCGAATTCCTATCGCAAACAGATTTTTCCACTGGTTCAGGGGGCTAAGGTTTCATCCATCAGTAAGAATAATTTGTCGGTAACTAATATTTCCTTTCCCACCCTCCCCGAACAAAGGGCCATCGGTTCCTTCTTCCAAGAGCTGGACCAGCTCATTACCCTTCAACAGCGTGAACTGGAAATATTGAAAACCATGAAATCAACATTACTGAAAGCGATGTTTGCATAATAGAAAGGATACAAAATTCGTATGAGTACAGCAAATGACATTACAACAAAACTTTGGGCAATGGCCAATAAACTACGTGGGACGATGGACGCTAGTGAGTATAAAAATTACATCCTTCCTTTTATGTTCTATCGTTATCTATCTGAAAACCAAGATGTCTATTTGGCTCAAAATGGTCTGGAAGAGTTTTACGATGTGATAGACGAAGAAGAACAAGAAGACTACTTAGAAGATATTAGTAGTAATCTTGGTTATGCGATTAAGCCAGAGTATACCTGGGAGCGTTTAGTAGCTAAAATCGAAAACCATCGGATCAAGGCGAGCGATTTCCAAGATATGTTTGACTCTTTTGAGACACAGGCTAAGCGTAATCCCATGGCCGAGCAAGATTTTGCAAATGTCTTTTCAGATATCAATCTTGGGGATACCCGATTGGGTTCGAGCACTAACGAGCGCGCCAAGGCACTTAACGATATTGTTCTCATGATTCATGAGTTTAGCTTCAAGGATGAGTCTGGGCGCGATATTCTGGGAGATGTGTATGAGTATCTTATCGGTCAATTTGCAGCTAATGCTGGGAAAAAAGGCGGTGAGTTTTATACGCCACATGAGGTCAGTCAAATCTTGGCAAAACTTGTCACAGTGGATGCGAAGGAAAATGATGATCAGTTTCGAGTGTATGATCCTACGATGGGTTCAGGTTCCTTACTCTTAACAGTACAAAAAGAGTTGCCAAAAGGGGAGCGTGAAGGTAGTGTTGACTTTTACGGTCAAGAACTCAATACTACTACCTATAACCTTGCGCGTATGAACCTAATGATGCATGGTGTTAACTATCGCAATATGAATCTCAAACGGGGAGATACACTAGATACGGATTGGCCTTTTGCTGAAAAAGATGGTATTCAACTTCCGCTTAAGTTTGACGCTGTTGTAGCCAATCCACCATATTCGCAAAAGTGGGAGATTAAGAGTATTGATCGTTCCAAAGATTCACGTTTTAAGTTTGGTGTTGCTCCTGCTTCTAAGGCGGATTACGCTTTTATCCTGCATGGTCTTTACCATTTGGAAAGTAATGGAACGATGGCAATTGTGCTTCCGCATGGTGTTCTCTTTAGGGGAGCAGCTGAAGGGAAGATTCGCCAAAAGATTATTGATGAGAATCTTCTCCACGCTGTTATTGGTCTGCCTGCCAATCTCTTCTATGGAACTAGTATTCCGACTTGTGTGCTTGTTTTTAAAGGTCGTAAAGCACGTGGTGAATGCTCGGATGTTTTGTTTATCGATGCGTCCAGTGATTTTGAAAAAGGAAAAAACCAAAACAAGCTGACAGCAGATAACATAACTAAAATCATTGAGACTTATCATGAACGTGAACATGTCGATAAGTATGCTCATGTGGCTAGTCTTGAGGAAATCAAGGAGAACGACTATAATCTCAATATTCCCCGTTATGTAGATACTTTTGAAGAGGAAGAAGTAGTTCCTTTGTCAGAAGTTGCACAAGAATTAACCCAAGTCCGAGCTGAAATAGAAGCAACCTCAGCTAGTCTCTTTAAACTTTTAGGAGAACTGGAAGGAACAACTGAGGAAGCAAAAAACGAACTAACAAAGTTTGTAGAGCTCCTCAAGGATAAAAAATGCTGAACTGCTTCCTATTGAAGCAGTTTTTTGCTGGAACCAAGGACAGATGAACGCTTGGGAACAGCGGAAGTTGGGGGAGGTGGGAGAAACTTTTACAGGATTATCAGGTAAAACCAAAGAAGATTTCGGTCATGGCGAGGCAAAATTTATAACATATGTTAATGTATTTAATAATGCGATAGCTGATCTAAATGGTTTTGATAGTATTGAGATAGATACTAAACAATCTGTTGTTAATTATGGAGACGTTTTATTTACTACTTCGTCAGAAACTCCTAAAGAGGTAGGAATGAGTTCAATATGGTTAGGAGAAGAAGAAAACATATATTTGAATAGTTTCTGTTTTGGCTATCGTCCAGAGAAAAACGTATTTGACCTATATTATTTAGCATTCATGTTGCGTTCTTCAGAAATTAGAAAAAAATTTATGTTGCTTGCTCAAGGGATTTCTAGATTTAATATCTCTAAAACAAAGGTAATGGAAATTTCTATTCCTATCCCCACCCTCCCTGAACAAGCCGCCATTGGTTCCTTCTTCCAAGAGCTGGACCAGTTCATTACCCTTCAACAGCGTGAGCTAGAGTTAATGAGGTTATAGCGCCCCTTAGACAAAACACAGAAATTGGATAAGAAATAAAGAACCGATTTCTTATACGATCGGTTCTTTATACCTTAATGATAGTGTCCAGATAAGTATTTGTTATCTGGACACCCTCCGCCTATGTTGCGCATGATTGCTTTGACTGCTATCTACTTTAATAGTGATATTCTGCACGCCTCTTTCTTCTAAACATTGACGCACCACTTCTTTGGTTTCCATCATCTGCTCCCAGTCCTTGACACAAATGTGGACAACAGCATTGTTCTCTAGACCGTCCATGGACCAAATACTAAGTTGGTTAACACTTTTGACATTGGGTAGAGCCTCTAAATCCTTCTCCAAATCACTTGTCTCGACCCCTTCTGGCACAGCATCTAAGAAAATCTTAAGCGTTGACCAAAAGCGAGGAATGGCTTTCCAGAGGATAAAACTAGAAATTAAAAGAGACAAGAGTGGATCAAGAAAGTACCAATCTGTCACATACAAAACACCAGCAACCAGAATGACCGCTAGCCATCCTAGAATATCTTCTAGAAAATGCAAGGTCAGGATAGCTTCGTTCTTGGTCTGACCCTTACGAACGATTAGACTAGCCAAGAGATTAATAAGAATCGCAAGAATCCCCAACCACAGCATCCCTTGGTAGTTGACAGGCTGAGGGGATAGGAGACGAGGGATATTCTCCAAGAGCACCATGACAGATCCTGTCAAAAGGATTAAGGCAGTTAGCATGGCGCCTAGCAGACTGAAGCGTTTGTAACCAAGAGTGTAACGTTTGTCTTCCTGACGATTGGAAATAGTTTCCAAGCAAGCTGATAAGCCTATGGCAAGAGCATCGCCCAAATCATGAACCGCATCCGCTAATACAGCACTTGAATTGAAGATGCCTCCAAAAATAAATTCGACAACAGAAAATGATAGATTCAAGAAAAAGGCTAGCCAGATAGATGTTTTAGAACTCATTTCTCTCCCTCCTTTGGTATAATAGGTATATATACTTCTTTCATTTGTATTATCTAATAAAATCCAAAGAAAGGATAGAAGCAAACTGTCAGCCTTGTTCAGTTCTGAACAGTTTGTATCAAGTGTCTATATGCCAAAAAGAGATCGTCGGGTTAGTAAGACGAAAAAAGCCATTTATCAAGCTTTTCTACAACTTTTGAACGACAAAGGCTATGATGCCACTACTGTTCAGGATATCATTGACCTAGCAGATGTTGGACGTTCTACTTTTTACTGTCACTACGAGAGTAAGGAACTCCTTTTAGATGAGCTCTGTCGCTACCTCTTTCATCATCTCTTTGAAAGAGAAGGACACTTTACTACCGAGGACTACCTCGCACATATCTTTTTACATTTTCAGAAAAACCAGGACCATGTCACCAGTCTCCTTTTTTCCAAAAACGACTACTTCCTTCGCCAACTACACAAGGAACTCGAACACCACGTTTATCCCATGGTGGCGGATGACTTGCAAGAGGCCTATCCAAACATTCCGGCTTCCTACCTCAAACATTTTGTAGTAACCAACTTTATCGAAACACTGACCTGGTGGCTAAAAAAAGGAAAATCTTATACCGAAGACCAAGTGGTGAGATTTTACCTTGATGTAATAGAGATGACCTCTACAACTCCACTTGATAACTAAGCCTGAAACTCAGAAAGGAACAAACTATGTTAACTTCGATGATTCTAGGAATACTAACAATTGTACTAGCTCTCGCCTTCTCATTGCTTCACCTTGCTGCTACTTTTTCAGCCATGAAACAAAAGAACTACAGTCTGGGAAACACGTGCATCTTGGTCGGCAGTTGCCTCACATCTCTGGCTCTAGCCATCTTTTACTTCGTTCCAGTTGCAACCATTCTTCTATGGATTGTGGGTTCGAGTATCGTCTGCTATGGTGCCTACTGGAACGGGCGACAGCAAGAAAATCAACATATATCGCACCACATTATAAGGGGCACACTAGCGGCTTTGATTGCTCTCTTGTTTATCTTACTCTAACATTAAAAATCCCATCTCGAATTATAGACGAGATGGGATTTTGTCTGCTAAAGAAGGGAGCTAGTGACTACCACTGGCTTTCCTCTCCATTTATTTCTTCAACAAACCTTGTTCTTGTAAAAACTCCTTGGCTACTTGTTCTGCTGACTTGCCTTCAACACCGACTTGGTAGTTGAGATGGCTCATCTGGCTTTCAGTAATTTTACCAGCCAATTTATTGAGAACTGTCTCCAACTCAGGATGTTTCTTGAGAAGATCTTCTTTCATGAGTGGTGCCCCTTGATAAGGCGGGAAAAGTTGTTTGTCATCTTCCAAGACCTGCAAATCATAGCGCGCCAACTCTGCATCCGTCGAATAGGCATCCGTAATTTGAATATCGCCCGACTGAATCGCCTGATAGCGAAGGGCTGGCTCCATGGTTGCTACATTAAGCTTGAGACCATACATTGATTGCAAGCCCTTATTTCCATCCTCTCGGTCATTAAACTCGAGAGTAAAACCTGCCTTCAACTGTCCTTCCACTTTTTTCAAGTCCGAAATGGTCTTCAAGCCATATTCTTGAGCAATCCTTTTCGGAACAGCTACAGCGTAGGTATTTTGATAAGACATAGGTTTGAGATAGGCTAGATGATCTTGTTTGGCAATGCCATCACGCGCCACTTGATAAACCTGATCTGGCTCATGCCCCACTTTAGGTGCTGGTTGAAGCAAACTTTCAGTCACCGTACCCGTAAATTCAGGATAGATATCAATATCCCCTTTTTTCAGAGCTTCATAGAGGAAGCTTGTTTTCCCAAAATTCGGTTTCACAGTCGCAGTCATACTGGTATTTTCTTCAATCAGTAACTTATACATATTAGCCAAAATTTCGGGTTCTGGTCCCAATTTCCCAGCAATCACCAAGTTTTCTTTCTCTTTTTGAACTAGGAGGGCTGGACTATAAGACAGACCGAGCAATATGGTCACCAAGGCAAAACCAGAGAAAATCGTCCGCAATTTTGCTTTTTCCATCACTTTTAGTAGGAAGTTAAAGGCAATAGCAAGCACTGCAGAAGAAAGTGCCCCAATCAAAATCAGACTGGTATTATTACGGTCAATTCCCAAAAGGATAAAGGAACCCAGTCCGCCTGCTCCAATCAAGGCTGCCAAGGTTGCCGTACCGATAATCAAGACCGCTGCCGTCCGAATCCCAGACATCATAACAGGCATGGCAAGTGGAATTTCAAACTTCTTGAGACGCTCCCATCTAGTCATCCCAAAGGCAATCCCAGCCTCTTGCAGACTTGGATCAATTCCCTTTAGCCCCGTGATGGTATTTTGCAAAATCGGGAAAATCGCATAAATCACTAGTGCTGTCAAAGCAGGCAAGGTTCCAATTCCCATCAAGGGGATAAAGAGTCCCAACAAGGCCAGAGACGGGATAGTCTGGAAAATCCCTGCAATCTGCAAGACCCAGTCTGCCAACTTCTCATGATAGCGAAGATAAACAGCCAAGGGAATAGCAATAAAAATAGCCAGCAACAAGGTCAAAAGTGACAACTGCAAATGTTGAGATAGGGCTGTTACCCAGTCACCAAAACGATCCTGAAAAGTTGATATCAAATTAGTCATGAACACTACCTCCAAACAAGTCTGCTACAAATTCTGTGGCAGGAGCTTTTAAAATGGTCTCAGGGTTCGCCACCTGACGAATCTCTCCATCCTGCAAAACAGCAATACGGTCCGCCAATTTCAAAGCTTCATCTGTATCATGGGTCACAAAAATCGTTGTCATCCCAAACTCTTTATGCAATTCTTTCGTCAAAACCTGCAACTGTTTTCTCGAAATAGCATCCAAGGCTGAAAAAGGTTCATCCATGAGGAGAATCTTAGGCTGACCAATCATGGCACGAACAATGCCGACCCGTTGCTGTTCTCCACCAGATAGTTCACTAGGTAAGCGATGCCCATACTCAGCTACTGGTAAACCAACCTTAGCTAAAAGCTCTTCTGTTTTCTTCGCAATCTCTTCCTTACTCCACCCCTTCATTTCAGGAATCAGGGAGATATTTTCTGCCACTGTTAGATTGGGAAACAGAGCAATGGCCTGTAAAACATAACCAGTAGAAAGACGAAGTTCACGCTCATCATAGTCTTTGATGCGCTTGCCATCCATATAAATATTTCCATCAGTCGGTTCTAAGAGACGGTTGACCATTTTGACCATGGTTGTCTTACCTGACCCAGAAGGTCCAACTAAAACCATGAACTCCCCATTCTCAATCCGTAAATTGACATCTCTCAAAACATCTTTTTCTGTGTAGCGTAGCGCTACATTCTTGTATTCAATCATTCTTAGTCCTCAATTTAAAATTTTCCTCGGTTAGTCAAGTCTTCTACCTCAGGCATGACTTCCTTATTGTCCCAATGCTCAACAATCAAGCCGTTCTCCAAACGGAAGATGTCATACTGGGCATAGGCAACGCCATCAATCTGAGTCTGGCCATAGCTGACCACATAGTTTCCTTGTCCCAAAAGCTGGAAAACAAAGTCGAAAGTAACCTCATGTTCAGCCACATAGTTTTTATAAGCATCACTTCCCTGTTTAATCTCATGATTGTGCTGAATCAAATCTTCTGCCACATAATCACTCCACTGCTCTAGTTCGCCATTTTGGAAAATTTCTGTCAAGAAACGGCGAACTGTTTTTTTATTTTCTGCTGTCTTATCCAGATCATTGATCTCAAAATCTCCAAAAATCTGGTCTAATTGGCCGTTTTCAGGTGTTCGATAGTAGTCAATAACATCCCAATGTTCTACGATACGACCATTCTCATCCGAACGGAAAGTGTCCGTCGTCACCCATTGAGCTTCCCCACCATTGAGATATTGATGAACATGGACGAAGACCAGATTGCCATCCTCAATAGTGCGAACAATTTTCATCTCACGCTCGGGATGGCGCTCAAAGAAATTTGCAAAGAAAGTCGCAAACCCGTCTTTCCCATCTGGCACTCCTGTCGAGTGTTGAATGTAGGTATCTCCTACAGACTGGGCCTGAGCCTCAGCAACTCGTCCATCTTGAATAGCATGAATGTATAGGTTGTGAGCATTTTTCACTTGTTTTGACATATTTTATTCCTCATTTGCTTTCTCTTTCAGATTGTCCAAAATACGTTCCTGATAACTTTCAAACTGACGAATTTCTTCCTCTGAAAAGCCTTTATAAAAAATAGCATCCAACTTTTGACTGATGCGATGACCAACTTCTTTCTGAGACCAACCCTGCTCTGTCAACTTGACATATTTCTTTCTCTTATCTATTCCACATGGGCTAATGATGACCAGGTTTTGCTCCTCAAGATTCTTTATCATGGTTGTGAGCGTATTGTTAGCAAGACCAGTCGCCAGTGCAATATCTGTGGCTGTAGCGCAACCTGTCTCACTATTCCATAACACCGTGAGAATCTTTCCCTGTTCACTCCGATAAAGAGCATCAGGATCCTGACTCAGTAACTTTTGAAAAATCCGCCCATTCAACAAACGAATATGATGGGCTACTAAATGACTATCTTTCATGACTTCTCCAATTTATTTCTATATCGAATTGTTTTCAGTGTAACATCTCTCGTTCCATCTGTCAACTATTTCGATTTAGAAATAATTTCCACCAACAAAAAAGACCTCCTACCTAGAGTAAAAGATCTTCACTATTTATTAACTTAATCTGTCATTTCGGACACCAAAGTTCGATGTTCCAGTGGTAGACTGCACATAACCAACAAGAAGATGAATCCTGACTGAACCCAGAAGAGAGCCAAGTCAAAAATTCCATGTACAGCGACTACTGTAAGGAAGGAGAGATAAAGACCGATAATTGGTCGTTTGCCAGACTCCTGACTCATATCCATCATCATGTGAACCGGGATCACCGAAGAAATGGATAGGAGAATGGTTCCAATCAAACCATAACTTAAAATAGTATCGATGTAAAGACTATGCGCGTGTTCGTGATAAGGTGCATGGATTCTCGGGAAAGAATTCATATAGGTCAGTGGACCCTCACCCCAGATCGGATTTTGCTTGAACAAAGTCATACCCGCATTCCAGATTGAAACTCGCTCCTCCATTGAAGAATCTAGCGTTCCCATACGGACACCCAAATCGCTTGAGAAGAGGAAACAAAGTCCAATCCCAAAAACTCCAATACTGAGCCAGAAGGCGCGCCAGTTTTTAATAGTTGTAAAGAGATAAATGATTGCACCAGCGATGATGGCAGGAAAGGCTGTTCGATTCTGCGTAAAATTCAAACCAAAAAGATTCACAAAACCTGCTAGGACACAAAAGACTTTCAACCATCTTAACTTCGTCGTTGTAAAGAGGTAAAAGGCAATCATGATACAGAAGCAACAGATAATCCCATAGTAGTTCGGATTAAAGAAAGTTACCTCTGCACGGTTTTGGTGCCATACTTGCATATTAGGCGAAAGAAAGGCGTAGTTAAATTTCTTTACAATTTGGAAATGCTCCAAAGTAGCAAAAACAGCAGAGAGCACACTACCAAACAAGATTGTCTGCAGTATCAGTCGAAAGAAAGCATGTGTCAGACGTTTCTGGTAAAAACTAAAGAAAATGAGGAAGAGAAACATCAGTAAAGATGCAACCAATCCAAGCCAGTTCTTGGCGACGATAGAGATGATACTACTGTAGGCAATAAAAAAGAGAAGTACAGGATGTTTGGCCAATCCTTTGATAATTCCCTTCATCTCCCCAGTAACAAGTAAACCTATCAAATATAAAGCAAAGAGGGCTAAGAACAAATAAAAAGGTAAAAAGATACTTATGATCATCAAATACAAAAAGAAATCTTTTTTCGAAAGCCCTCTTATCTTATCCAGTAATCCAATTGATTTCAAAACGGATCCTTTCTGTTCTGGATTTCTCCAGAAGATAAATGCTAAACTATCTTTTAATTTTACCATTTTTTCCGTCATTTGGGAACAATGAACACGTTTTCGCCACAAAAAAACTCTTTCATTAATATAGCACTAGAACTGAATGTTTCTGCCGTTTTCCACTACTTGATAGGTCTGACTCTGCAAATCAATTTCTGCTACTGCTGTTACGGACTTATCTTTATTTTGACGTTTGATTACAATGCTGTGAGCTGTTGGTGTTTCAATGTCAATAGTCCCTTCTAGGTCAAAGGCCTCTGACCGATTACGGAAAGAAAATAGATTGAGAAGAGACTTCACCACAGGACGTTGAACTTCTTCTGCTATTTCCTCGTTGCTATAGTAATGACGATTAATATTTCGACCTTCTTTGGTTTCTTCTAATAATTTCAAGTCATTTTTTCCTGCTAATAGACCCACATAGTAAACCTGAGGAATGCCTGGAGCAAAAGCTTGAATCAGACGAGCGAGGAAATACTTGACATCATCATCTCCAAGAGCAGAATAGTAGGTTGAATTGATTTGGTAGATGTCTAGATTGTTATACTCTGCACTAGAGTACTTACGTTTGACATTCGCTCCAACCTTATAGAGCTCATTTGAAGCATAGTCAATTTCCTCATCGGTCAGGATATCCTTGACATCCACCACTCCAATCCCATCATGGGTATCTAGTGTCGTAAATTGCTTCATCGGGCTCATCTTTAACCACTTGGCCAAGCGCTCTGTTCTGGAACTGTAAAGAGTATAAAGGGTTACCATTGGAAGGGCAAAATCGTAAACATAGTAATCATGATCCGCTATTTTAAATTGAATCGAATAATGTTCATGAATCTCAGGTAATAGCTCTGCACCGTACTCAGCTGCTATATCTCGGACTTTATCCAACAAATCCCAAATATCTGGTTCCACAAAGAAATCATTAGTATCCAATTTCTTCACTGCATAAGCAAAGGCATCTAGACGAATCAAATCACACCCGTTACTTGCCAAGTGCTGAATGGTCTTACGGATAAATGCCATCGTTACTTCTTTGGTTACATCAAGATCAATCTGCTCCTCACCAAAAGTATTCCATAAATGTTCTACTGAACCATCTGCAAAAACGATCTCCTGTTTTGGTGCACGATCCTTACGCTTATAAATTAAATCTACATCAGCTTGTGTCGGACGATTTTCCGGCCAAAACTTGTCCCAGTTTAAAAAGAGATCTTTAAATTCACTGGCTTCATGTTTTTCTTGATAATCCTTATAATACTTAGATTGACGAGAAATATGGTTAATCATAAAATCAAACATAAGATAATATTTCTCACCTAAACGCTTAACATCCTCCCAATCACCAAACGCTGGATCCACTTCATCATAGTCAACAGGCGCAAATCCACGATCACCTGTTGATGGGAAAAATGGTAGAAGGTGAACTCCCCCAATAGCATCTCCAAAATGCTCTTCCAGATTCGCATATAAGTCTTTAAGGTTATTTCCAAGACTATCTGAGTAAGTAATCAACATAGTTTTATTTTGAATGGTCATAGATGTTCTCCTTTTTCTGATGAAAGCCAAGTCTCATATGACCTGGCTTCGTAAATAAAAGATATTTTTAGATTTTTGTTCACATCGAACTCGTACTAATATAGACTGCAAGCAACTAAGTACTATTTTCTTGTTTTCTACATAGAATTGTCAACAAGCTGAACTGTTCCCTCTATGTATGGAATTATAAATTCCCTAAGCACTTTCTTACTTCACTGCCCCGTTACTCATTCCTGAAATGATATGTTTTTGGAAGTTGAGGTAGACAATGGTTATCGTTACAATTCCCACAATATAAGATGCAAAACTTGGGCCATAGTCATTGAAGTACTGACCTTGGTAGTTGTATTGGAAGAGAGGTAAAGTCCACATCTTAGAATCCTTATTCAGAATCAAGAGTGGCAACATAAAGTCATTCCAGAACCAGAGAGCATTGATAATCAAAGTTGTCGCATGCATGGGCTTCAACATTGGAAAAATGATTCGACGATAAGTTGTAAAACGATCAGCCCCATCGATTTCCGCAGCTTCATCCAAACTATCCGGTACACTGATTTTTATATAACCAACATACAAGAAGAGGGTCTGTGGAATAGCATAAGTTAGGTAGAGTATTACTAGCCCCCACATATTTGCCAGACCGAGTTTACTCATCATAACTGTGATGGGAATCATAATCACCTGAAATGGAACAAATATCCCTAAGATCAAGAGCGAATACATAATTGCAAAGGCTTTTTTCTTGGACATATTTCGAGCAATGGAATAAGCTGCAGCTGGTATAAAGAAAGCTACTACAATCAATGATAACACCGTAATAACTGCTGAATTCCAGAAATAGCCTCCAATTCCATCCGAAATCAATCGTTCATAATTACTCAACGTAAAAGGATTGGGCAAACTAAAGAAATGATTCATGATATCCTTAGTTGTTTTGAAAGAACTAAATACTGTTACCAACAAAGGAACAAGTATAAGAATACCACCGACTATCAAGAGGACATATTTCCAAAACTGATTCAATTTTTCTTCTTTTTTCATGTGTAGGACTCCTCTATTAGATTTCAAATTTCTTTGATAGCTTGATTTGGATAAGAGAAACAATTCCAATAATTAAGAATAAAATCAAGGCAATTGCATTCGCATATCCATATTGATTACTCTTGAAAGCATAGTTGTAGACTAAAAGTCCAAGAGACGTTGTAGCATTATTTGGACCACCACTCGTCAATGCAAAAATCTGGTCAAAGGCTGTCAAACCAGACTTAAGAGCCAGAATAAAAACCATAGAAATCGTTGGCAATAAATAGGGCAATTCAATCTTCCAAAAAGTTTGTTTACTGGTTGCACCATCAATTGATGCTGCCTCCAAAATATCATTTGGAATACTCTGAAGACCAGCAAGAAAGAGAATGATTGGCATTGCTACTCCTTGCCATAGAAGAACAAAAATAGTTGCTACTACTGCTCCAACAGGTGTCCCCAATAGACTCTCTTGTAAAAAGCTAATTCCTAAAATTTTTCCAATCGTTGGAAGCCCATAGTTGAAGAATTGTTTAAAAATCAAGGAAACTGTCAAACCAGACAAAACAGCTGGAAAGAAGAACCAAGCTCTAAAGAAGGTCTGCCCCTTCATTTTAGCATTCAAGGCTCGTGCCACAACCATCCCAATCGTAATCTCTCCAATAATCAATGCCAGAGTTAAAATCAAAGTAAAGGCTATGGCTGTGAAGAATTTCCCATCAATCATCAGCAATTTGTAGTTATTCAAACCAACAAATTTGTAATTATAGGTCAATCCAGTCCAGTTAGTCAAACTATAGAAAGCACCTTGTACCATTGGAAAGTAAAAGAAGATCGCTTGTAAAGCAAGCGGGATAAGCAAAAATGTCCAACCCCAGTATTTATTTAAAAATTTTCGAATAGCCATATCATCTTAACTCCTATTCTAGTCCAAATCTGCCTTCATTGGATTAAAGAAAGCATTGAGATTGTTTGCCATATTTTTCAGATTTTTATCCATCAGATAACCTGCACTTAGATTAAAAAAGTCTTCTTCAGAGTTCCAGCGTTGGCCCAACCAAACATAATGTTTATCCGTAAACGCCAGTTTAGAAATATCTGCAAGCGCTGAATCTTCTTTTTCCTGTATGCCTTTCACCGCAACTGGTGATCCATCTACATCATAGTATGACTGCATAGCTTTTGGACTAGTCATATAGTTGATAAATTCTTCGGTTTCTTTCGGATGTTTGGTAGTAGCTGAAGTTGATAATGCCATGTCTCCTGCACCAACAGTGACTTCTTTTCCTACTTCTTCTCCTGGGAAGGCAAACATCCCCACCTCAAATTTTGGATCCTGTTGATTAATTGCCGCTAATGCCCATGATCCTTGTGGCATCATCAAGGCTTTTTCACTCGAAAATGCTACCACCGCATCATTATAAGAGGCACCACGCCAACCATCTTGAGCATTATCCGCCAACAAATCTAGTCGTTCTGCATCTGCTTTTAAAATAGCATCATCTACAGAGATAGCGTTTGGTTTTGAAAAGCGAAGGTAGTTATTAGCCGCGTCTCCACTACCCGTAAGAGTAATGAGAGAAAGTTGGTGGTAACCATTTAATGTCCAGCCTTCATTGCCTGCAACTGCAAATGGAGAATTTCCACTATCTTTTATCTTTTTAACAATCTCTTGAAATTCTTTAAAAGTCTTCGGTTCCTCAAGTCCTAATTCTTTAAACTTTGTTTTATTGTAATAGATTCCATAAAGGTTAGCCGTTAAAGGCACACTATAAACCTTGTTATTGATTGCATACTTTTCGGCATAGTCGTTCTTGATGTTCTCAAGATAAGATTTCCCTGTCATATCTGCAAAATAACCTGCCTTAGCCCACTCTTGGAAATCCATATTTTGAGGGTAGATATTGACAATATCTGGCACGTCCCCTGATAAAACACGCGTTTTTAGGACAATACCTGCTGCGGGTACTGTTGTCAACTTCACATCAATATTAGGATATTCCTTCTCAAAATCATCCACTATTCTTTGCAAGGTATCTGCCATCTCGGTCTTCTGGTTAAAAAACTCAATCGTTACCTTGCCATCAGTTGACTCCTCTTGACTACTACAAGCTGACAGTCCCAAAAGGCAGAGTCCTGTAGTAACAATTAAGCTCATCTTTTTATACCATCTCATGATTTTATCTCCTTATCTTCTAATGAAATGTAACTGCCTGCTGAGATAATCTCCCTGCGGAAGCTCCATAGCAATACCCGCATACATGAGTTCTGCACCTGAGTAAACTACACCATTTTCCTGTAATTCATACAGTCCCTCTTTATCCAAATCTTTTAACTTTAAAGTTGTTTCCATTGTTTCCACAACTGATAAGACTCTGACGTAGGTTACAATCGTTTGATTTCCATAGTTAAATTGTACAGCTACTTCATTGGATTCAGCATCGGGATTGATTAACCTATACTGGTTTCCCAACTGGACTACTGGCCGCACTTCTTTATACAAGTTCACCTGATTAGCAATCTCAGCTTTCTCCTCATCTGATAAACTTGTTAAATCAAGCTCATAGCCCAGATTTCCCATCATTGCCACATGACCACGAGTTTCCAATGGTGTCATTCGTCCCATCTGATGATTCGGTACAGCTGACACATGAGCTCCCATAGAAATGGTTGGATAGAGATAGGATGAACCATATTGGATTGGTAAACGTGCAATAGCATCAGTATTATCACTAGCCCAGACTTGTGGGAAATAACGCATCATACCAAGATCATTTCGTCCACCACCACCAGAGCAGGACTCAAAGAGAACATGACTGTGTTTCTCTGTCAGATAAGAAACAAGTTCATAAAGTCCTAACATGTACCGATGAGATTGCATTTGTGTCTCTAGATAGTTCGAACCATTCCCTAGGTTAGTAATATTACGATTCATATCCCATTTGATGTAGTCAATTTTATGATGAGAGAGGAGTTCATCTAAGACATTTTTCAAATATTCTACTACCTGAGAATTTGCAAGATTAAGCACTAATTGATTCCGAGAGTAAGTATGCTCATATCCTTGGACCTGGATGGCCCAGTCAGGATGTTTGCGATACAAATCGCTATCTACAGAAATCATTTCAGGTTCTAACCAAAGCCCAAACTGCAAACCTCTTTCATGGATCGCTGAAATCAGACTTTCTAGGCTTCCACCCAGTTTTTTCTCATTAACAACCCAATCACCTAAAGCCCGATTATCATCAAAGCGATTACCAAACCACCCATCATCTAATACAAAAAGTTCAANTCCAACTTTCTTAGCCTCATCTGCCAACTCTAACAGTTTTTCTCTCTGAAAGTCAAAGTAGGTAGCTTCCCAGTTATTGATTAGAATTGGACGTTCTTTTTTAGAAAATTTACTTGGCATAATGTGCTTAAGTACAAAATTTTGACTTTCATGACTAATACCAGTTAATCCCTGATCTGAAAAGGTCACTAAAGCTACCGGTGTTTCAAAGTTTTCCTCAGGATTTAACTTCCAAGAAAAGTTTTCTGGATTAATCCCAATAGCAACCCGAACTTCATTCAACTGATTCTTTTGGACAAAAGCTTCGAAGTTTCCACTATACAGTAGTTGCAGTGCAAACACATTCCCAGCATCCTCTGTAACTCCGTGATCACATAATAGAAGAGCTGGTGTTTGAGCATGCCCAGAAGCTCCACGGTTCGAACTAATCGAAAAAATTCCTTGTTCTACCTGTTGACGTCGAACAGTCTTTTCACGAGCATAAGCACCCTGCAGAGTTACAATTTCGTAAGCCGCAGCGGGAAAATCAGCTATGAAAGAAAAGTCCTTGTGGATGACAACTTCCTGATTACTATTATTCTCCAATTTGCTGTAGCTAGCAATTGTCGCATCATTATCAAAAGCAGTATAATAAAGCGTCAGACTAAGTTTAGCTTGAGGATCTTTTAAAATCAAGACAAGCGTCTCTGTATCATCCATGCTGTGAGGAGAAGGTAAGCCCTGTGGCCCATTCTGACCTTTTAAAATCTTTGCTTCTACAAATCGAAAATCTGTTACTTCAGTTGCATCGTGCTGAACCTGTAAAGTTGGTTTCCTAAAATCACCCAAACCATGTTGTCCAAAAATTTGACGTTGCGTATCCAAACTAAAGGTGCGATTAGTAGCTGTTGGATTAGGTGAAAAAGCATGATCGCGTTCATAAACACTATTGGCACCCCTATAGTTCTTAATGGTCTTTCCTAAATGTTTTAATAATAAGAACCCATCCCTATTTTCAATAATCAAACTTAGACCGTTACTCTCAACGTAAAATAGATTATTCTCTATTCGAACTCCCATATATTTCACCTCTTCGATTTCTTGATAAAATTTTATCAAATAAAAGCGCTTTCTAAAATAGAGAAATGTCTACAAAGTATGGTAAAATGTTAGGTAGGAGGTGGCACATGCTCGTTTTTTCAGAATACCAGACTGGAACAATTGATCTTTCTCTTAGCTTTTACGGCTATGAAGAATGCACGCCTAACTACTCTTTTGGCCCAGCTATTCGAGATACCTATGTACTACATTACATTACTAAAGGAAAAGGTCAATTCCATTATAAGGGGAAAATTGTTGATTTAAAGGCAGGAGATTTCTTTTTACTAAAACCAGATGAATTAACCTTCTATCAAGCAGATAGCCAGGATCCTTGGGCTTACTACTGGTTAGGGATTACTGGAGGGAGGGCACCTGACTATTTTGCTCTATCTCAAATTTCTGACCAATTCTACTTAATCCAATCTGAAACTTGTCATACCCAGACAACTGCAAAACTCATTGATAGTATTGTCCGTTTCGCTCAGATAACAAAATCAAACGAACTAGCACAACTCCATATCATGGGGCAACTTCATGAATTGATGTTTCATCTAGGAACTATTGCTCCCAATCAGAAAAAAGAGAATATTTCATCAACCCACCAGCTCTATCTTGACTGCAAACGATTGATAGATAGTCACTACCCTCAATCACTCACAATTCAAGATTTAGCAAAAGAGCTATCGGTTCATAGAAGTTACTTAACTAGTGTGTTTAAAGAATTTCACCAACTCTCTCCAAAAGAGTATCTACTCTACGTTCGGATGCATCGTGCACAACAACTTCTGGAACATACTGAAGAATCTATTAAAGTCATTGCATACTCCGTGGGTTTTTCAGATCCACTCCATTTCTCAAAAGCCTACAAGCAGTTTTTTCATAAAACACCGAGTCAAACTCGAAAAGAACTCTCTCACTCCCTCTTAGCTAGAAAGGAAAATCAATGAAATCACACCAACTAGTCTACCAAATATTAGCTAGAGAAAACGACTATGTTAGCGGAGAAAAAATTGCAGAAGAACTGTCGTTAAGTCGTACATCCATATGGAAGGCAATTCAACGCCTCCAACAAGAAGGGCTCGTGATTGACAGTATTAAAAATAAAGGTTACAAACTTATTCAAGGCGATTTGATCCTACCTGATTTGATTCAAGAGAAAACCAACTTAACCATTCTCTACAAGCCTGAGACCAAATCAACCCAAACAGATGCAAAAGAAGGTATTGAAGGTGGAAGCCTGGGAAATAGTCTCTATCTTTCCACATGTCAAACAGCAGGTCGTGGCCGCTTTCAGCGCCCTTACTACTCTCCATCTCAGGGGGGGATCTATATGTCCCTGCATATTCAACCAAACCTTCCCTATGAAAAGCTCCCATCCTATACTCTCCTTGTAGCTGCTGCAGTCTACAAAGCCATTAAAAACCTAACTATGATAGAAGTAGATATCAAATGGGTAAATGACATCTACTTTAAAAATAAAAAAATAGCAGGTATCCTCACCGAAGCCATGACGTCCGTGGAAACAGGCCTAGTAACAGACGTCATTATCGGCGTTGGAATCAACTTTGCCATCAGCGATTTTCCCAAAGAGATAAAAGAAAAAGCTGGAAGTCTCTTTACACCACCAGCTCCTATCACACGAAACGAACTAATCTCAGAAATTTGGCGTTGTTTCTACCAAACAGCACCCGAAGAACTACTCTACCTTTATAAAGAACACTCTCTTGTTCTAGGAAGAGAAGTCAGTTTTATCCAAGAACAGACTGAAAAAAAAGGAGTCGCCAAGGACATCTCCGACAAAGGACAACTCCTTATCCAGCTTGATGACCAGACAGAAATCTGGCTCAATAGTGGTGAAATCTCACTCACTAGCTGGACTTAACAACGGCACTATATGCAACTAGCAACATATAGTGCTTTTTGAATGTAGAAAGCAACAGATATATAAATAGCTGGCTTCCTTCCAACACTTTACAGGTGAATAGCTTTCGAGGCATTCTTTTTATATGCCGTGCTATGTGCCAAAGAAACCCCATAGCAGTGATTTTCGTGTCCAAGCATGACCAATGGAAGTGCAAAAACTTTAACAGCATACAAAAGCAGCCAAAACATAAAGACTTCAGCTTTTATATTCACCAAATTTTTACTAAACATCTCGTACAAGAAGCATGCATTTAAAGCCATATTGAAGAGACTTGCCAACGTTGCTGAGACTATATTGGTTTTCAATTCTAGATGATAACATTTAGCCACATATATAAGGCCAATATTGAAATATTATAAAGGCAAATCAGCTGATAATTTTCTCTATAAATAACCAGTGTCTTACGATTATAGAACGGGAAACCATGAGGTCCACGATGATATTCATTGATCCAGACATGGCTAAGACCTCTAATCGCATTCCAATCCACAAATAAATCAATTTTTCTTAGATAAGTTCCTTTTTTATGAATCGAACATTTCCATTTAAACAAGAAAGATAGAAGAAAAGTAAGGAGCAAAACTACAACTGTAACAATCCTCAACTCCTCTTGCCCAACAATCAAGGATAGGTTAAAGAAGCGCAAATTCGCTTTTTTTTGCATCTAAGATCATTGGAATCACAGTTAGAAATACTACAAAGATAAATAGTATAAATCTATAAAAAATACTATGAAATTTTACTCCATTTTCCATCTCGATTATCCCCAGCCACTTAAAGTCCCTAACCTTAGTATACCACTAAATCTAGTCTATTTATGATTTTTTCTAGTATGAAAGTTAGTGAAATGGCATTAGATAATAGAGCTCTATAATTCTGTAGTGAGTAAAACCACTATGGAGATTATGGAGCCTAGAAAAAAGTCCCAAAAGATCTATAATGAAAAGCGACCAAACCATCATTAGAAAGAATCTTATGGAACTATTACATTTCATCACAAAATTACTAGACATTAAAGACCCTAATATCAAGAGTGTAGATATTTTCAATATGGATACCCACAAGGAAATCACTGAATAAATATGATTTTCAAAAACCGTCTAAGATTTCATACCTTGAAACGACTGGCATGCCTACCAGAATTCTCCTTAAAAAGCTCCGTTTCAAGTGCTATCATTGCTCAAAAACTAGTTGAAAAAAATTCTATGACAGATATTGCTCACCTGCTTTCCATTTCAACTTCAACTGTCATTCGCAAGCTCAATGACTTTCACTTTAAACATGATTTTAGCCGACTTCCAGAGATTATGTCCTGGGATGTTGAAACAGTCAGGGGAGTGACTGTTTCAATCGGGAGATGAAGATGAGTTTCATTGCGCAAGATTTTGACAATCTTAATATCATCACTGTTCTTGAGGGAAGAACACAAGCTGTCATCCGAAATCACTTTCTTCGATACGATCGATCTGTTCGTTGTCAGGTGAAAATCATTACTATGGATATGTTTAGCCCTTACTATGACTTAGCTAAACAGCTTTTTCCATGTGCTAGAATCGTTCTAGATCGTTTTCACATTGTACAACATCTTAGCCGTGCTATGAGCCGTATTCGTGTCCAAATGATGAATCAATTCTATCGAAAATCCCATGAATACAAGGCTATCAAGCGCTACTGGAAACTCATCCAGCAAGATAGTCGTAAACTCAGCGATAAGCGATTTTATCGTCCTACTTTTTGCATGTACTTAACGAATAAAGAGATTCTAGACAAGCTTTTGAGCTATTCAGAAGACTTGAAACACCACTACAATCTCTATCAGCTCTTGCTTTTTAACTTTCAGAACAAGGAGGCAGAGAATTTTTTCGAACTCATTGAAAATAATCTCAAGCTGGTTCATCCTTTTTTTCAGACTGTCTTTAAAACCTTCCTCAAATATAAAGAGAAAATTGTCAACGCCCTTCAACTACCCTATTCTAACGCCAAATTGGAAGCAACTAATAATCTCATCAAACTCATCCGCAATATCTCTGGCTTTCGGAACTTTGACGACTTTAAGAAACGAGTTGTTATCGTTCTTAACATAAAAGTGGAGAAGACTAAGATTGCCCTCTCCACATTTTAGCTGATTTCAACCCACTACAATTGACAAAGAGTCGAAAAAGGAGAGCGCCAATGTGGTTCTCCCCAGAATATAACTTTTCAGCAACCCACTAGAGTTGGCAAAGAGTCTCAAATCACATCACGGAGAATGGGGGATTCGAACCCCCGCGCCAGTTACCCGACCTAACGATTTAGCAAACCGTCCTCTTCAGCCTCTTGAGTAATTCTCCAAAATATTAATTAACAGATATAAGTTTATACGAACTCTCCACACTCACGTTACAGCTCTCTTGATACGGAGAATGGGGGATTCGAACCCCCGCGCCAGTTACCCGACCTAACGATTTAGCAAACCGTCCTCTTCAGCCTCTTGAGTAATTCTCCTACTTTAATGGGCACGAGTGGACTCGAACCACCGACCTCACGCTTATCAGGCGTGCGCTCTAACCACCTGAGCTACGCGCCCAAGTCAAAAACTTGGTAATTTGAACAAAGTTCAAAGCGGGTGACGAGAATCGAACTCGCGACAACAGCTTGGAAGGCTGTAGTTTTACCACTAAACTACNCCCGCATAACTATTATAAAATGGCGCGAGACGGAATCGAACCGCCGACACATGGAGCTTCAATCCATTGCTCTACCAACTGAGCTACCGAGCCAAATTGCGGGAGCAGGATTTGAACCTACGACCTTCGGGTTATGAGCCCGACGAGCTACCGAGCTGCTCCATCCCGCGTTAATAATAAAAAGGAGGATGTGGGATTCGAACCCACGCACGCTTTTACACGCCTGACGGTTTTCAAGACCGTTCCCTTCAGCCAGACTTGGGTAATC
>NZ_RJPJ01000009.1:0-101766 GCF_003943395.1 Streptococcus oralis
ATACGGCAGCAATGATGTTCGTAAACTGAACAACCTAGATCAACTATTTGACGGTGTTTACAACAACTTCGTTGAGTTTTCAGACTACGCCCATAAAGATGGCCACGTGACCTTGAAACTTGGTAGCGAACGCACTATCAAGAAGATTAGAGCCTACATCCAAGACGGAACTCAAAACTACCTTCGTGATGGTAAGATCCAAGTCAGCCAAGACGGTAAAACTTGGACAGATGTTGTGACAGTAGGAGATGGTGTGGCCAATAGCCAACACGATGATTCTCTGACAGATGGTTGGACACATGATTCTAAGATGCCAGGAAATCGTTACATCGAAGGTGAATTGACGACACCAGTCAAAGCCAACTATCTCCGTGTTCTCTATACTGCAGACTATGATGCTCGTTTTGTAGGCTTTACAGAATTGGTCATCAATGATGGTGAATTTGTCAAACCGATCAATGATCCGACAGTAGAAGGAAACAGTGGAGAAAGCCAAGGCAATCTTTATAATAATCTTGTAGACGGCAAAGTCTTGACCAGCTACAAGTCTGAAAAAGACAAGGGCGAGTTAGTTTATCACTTATCTGAGCCAACCAATGCCAACCACCTTCGTCTCGTTTCCAGTCTTCCTGAAGGAGCTAAGGCACGTGTTCTTGCTAGAACACTCAAGGATGGCCAAGACAGTTGGACAGATCTTGGTGCCATTACATCTAGTCTCCAAACCTTCGCTATCCGAAATGGTGGCTCTCTTCTAGACGTCAAATTAGTCTGGGAAGGTGGCAAGGCTGAGTTTTATGAATTGGCAAGCTTCCATCAAGAATTAACAGAAGAACCGGTTCAATCAAGCAAGGGTGAAGAACCAGCACCCGTTCTTGAGGTTCCTGAATTCACAGGTGGTGTGAACGCGGTAGAAGCAGCAGTGCATGGAGTACCAGAGTACACAGGTCCACTTGGAACAGCAGGAGATCAGCCGGCACCGATAGTTGAGAAACTAGAGTTTACAGGTGGTGTGAACGCGGTAGAAGCAGCAGTACATGAAGTACCAGAGTACACAGGTCCACTTGGTACAGCAGGAGACCAACCAGCACCGATAGTTGAGAAACTAGAGTTTACAGGTGGTGTGAACGCGGTAGAAGCAGTAGTACATGAAGTACCAGAGTACACAGGTCCGCTTGGTACAGCAGGAGACCAACCAGCACCGACAGTAGAGAAACCAGAGTTCAAGCTAAGTTCGTTAGAAAAAACTCAGACTTCAGGAGCACCAGTTCAAATTGCCAAAGAAGACAAGAGATTGCCAGAAACTGGTGAGAAACAGTCAGAAACAGCTATTTTCTTGGCAAGTGTTGGACTAGCTCTATCTGCTATCTTTGTCGCAAAAAGTAAAAAAGAAATTAATTGACTTTGAAAAAAGAGATATTTCGTAGAGGGGCTTTGTCCCCTCTTTTTCTATATGAAGGAAGAGATTTATGTTTAAGATGCAAGGTCAATAAACTTTATAGTATAATGAATAGAGAGGAAAAAACGATGAAAGTGATTGATCAAGCCTTACTAGAAAAAGTCATTATTGAACGTTCTCGTACCAGTCATAAAGGAGACTATGGCCATCTGCTCTTGCTTGGTGGGACCTATCCTTATGGTGGAGCCATCATCATGGCTGCCTTGGCAGCTGTAAAAAGTGGTGCAGGATTGGTGACCGTTGGAACAGATAGGGAAAATATCCTTGCTCTACACAGTCATTTACCTGAGGCTATGGCCTTCTCTCTTCAAGATCAGCAATTGTTAAAAGAGCAATTGGAGAGGGCAGAAGTTGTCTTATTGGGACCTGGTTTACGAGACGATACTTTCGGAGAAGAACTCGTAAAACAGGTCTTTGACAGCCTCAGAGAAGACCAGATTTTGATTGCAGATGGTGGTGCTTTGGGCATCTTAGCAAAAGCTCATTTTCCATTCCCATCTAGTCAGCTCATCCTAACTCCCCACCAAAAGGAATGGGAAAGACTGTCTGGTATAGTTCTTGACCATCAAAATACAGAGGCGACTGCTAGGGCTCTTTCTGCTTTTCCTCAAGGAACGATTTTAGTTGAGAAAGGTCCGGCAACTCGTATCTGGCAAGCTGGGCAGCCTGAATATTATCAATTAGAAGTTGGAGGCCCCTACCAAGCAACTGGGGGAATGGGAGATACTCTGGCTGGAATGATTGCAGGATTTGCATGCCAGTTTAAACAAGCTAGTCTCTACGATCGAGTGGTAGCAGCGACTCATCTTCATTCAGCTATAGCCCAAGAATTAGCTCAAGAACATTATGTGGTCTTACCGACGGAAATCAGCAGTCATCTTCCCAAAATAATGAAAAAAATATCTCAAAAAGGCAGCTAATACCTTAGTTGTCTTTTTATGTTGATGTAGCTTTGTTGATAAGGTTTTCAAATACCTCAGAACCAGCGACCAACTACTGAACTTGCGTGAAATTCTCTCTTTTAAGGTCTTGATTTTTACTCAAACTCGCAATTAAAGCGAGACTGTTATCAAAGTTGAGGGGTGTCAAATCATGCTTTTTTTGATATAATTTTTAATGATGAATGCGAGAAATGATCGGTATGTGGTCGTTGATTTAGAAGCGACCAGCACCGGAAGCAAGGCAAAAATTATTCAAGTAGGTATTGTGGTGATTGAGGATGGCGAAATCGTCGATCAGTATGCGACTGATGTCAATCCCCACGAACCTTTGGATTCTCATATCAAAGAATTAACAGGTCTGACCGATCAGCGTTTGGCTGCGGCGCCAGAGTTTTCTCAGGTGGCCGGGAAAATTTTTGAATTGGTTAAGGACGGTATTTTTGTTGCGCACAATGTACAGTTTGATGCTAACCTTCTTGCAGAATTTCTCTTTTTTGAAGGATATGAATTGCGTACACCGCGGGTGGATACAGTTGAGCTTGCCCAAGTTTTGTATCCTCAGTTTGAAAAGTATAACTTAGGTATCCTTTGTCAAGAGTTGGGCATTGAACTGGAACAGGCTCATACTGCTCTGTCTGATGCTCAGGCAACAGCAGAACTCTTGCTTTACATGCGTCAAAAACTCTTCGAGTTACCTAAAGGGCTCTTAGAAAGCTTGTTAGACCTTGCAGATAACCTTCTCTATGAAAGTTATCTGGTGATTGAGGAGGTCTATCAGCAACAATCTCTCTTATCTTCGCCAGACTTGATGGAGCTTCATGGGCTTTTCCTGAGAAAGGAAAGTCAAGCATTAGCACCACGCAAGTTATCCAAAGACTTTGCTAAAAACATTTCTTTATTGGGGTTGGAGGAGCGTCCGCAACAGTTGGAATTTGCGGAGAAGGTTGAGCACTTATTGGAAGAACACCAGACTTCCTTTATCCAAGCCCAAACGGGACTGGGCAAGACTTATGGTTATCTCCTCCCAGCTTTGAACTTGGAGAGTCAAGCAGGGATCCTAGTGAGTGTTCCGACCAAAATTCTTCAAAATCAAATCATGCAAGAAGAAGGACAGCGTTTAAAAGAGGTTTTTCATCTGGAGATTCATAGTCTCAAGGGTCCTCAAAATTATTTAAAACTGGATGCCTTTCACCGAGTTCTCCATCGATCTGAGTCCAATCGTCTTTTCACACGCTTTAAAATGCAACTGCTCATCTGGCTAACGGAGACAGAGACTGGTGATTTGGACGAAATTGGGCAGCTTTATCGCTACCAGCATTTTCTGCCAGAACTAGTCCACGATGGCAAGCTTTCAAAGAAAAGTTTATTTGCCACAGAGGATTTTTGGAAACGAGGGCAGGAAAAGGCCGAGACCAGTCGTGTTCTCTTGACCAATCATGCCTATCTGGTCACTCGTTTGGAAGACAATCCAGAGTTTGTCGACAACCGTTTAGTGATTTTGGATGAAGCTCAAAAAATGCTGCTAGCTCTCGAAAATCTAGCCCAGCAGGCTTATCGCCTTGAGGAACTTGTAACCCAGCTTGATAAGTCCATAGAGACAGAGGAAGATTTGGTTCAGAAACGTTTGCTTGAGAGTATCGGCTTTGAATGTCGTTACTTGATGGAGCACTATCAGTCAGGTCTGAAAAATGGAAAGTGGTTGGATTCTCTTGAAGAGTTGCGCCAGCATTTTTCGGAGTTAGCTCTCCCAGAGTATAGAGAGATTGCAAACTTTTTCACCTCGGACCGTGAATTTTGGCTTGCTACAGCAGAGAAATCGAGCAAGGATGTCTTGATTTGTTCAAGTAAAAAAGGCCGCTTTATACTAGCAGACTTATTGCCAGAAGATTGTAGACTCCTAGGAGTATCGGCTACTCTTGAAATCAGCAATCGGGTTTCCTTAGCAGATTTATTGGGATTCCCAGACGCTCCGCTTGTTAAACTTGATGTAGCAAAACAGGAGCAACAAGAAGTCTTTCTAGTCAATGATTTTCCTCTTGTGACAGAAGTTTCGCCTGTTGACTATGCTAGTGAAGTGGCTTCTGTTATTCGAAGCTTACAAGCCTTTCAAGAACCCTTATTGGTTTTGTTTACCTCAAAAGAGATGTTGCTGGCAGTTTCGGACCTGCTCGACCAACCGCATCTGGCTCAGTATAAAAATGGGGAACCAAGCCAACTGAAAAAACGTTTTGAAAAAGGCGAACGCCAGATCTTGCTTGGAACAGGTAGTTTCTGGGAAGGAGTTGACTTTTCTACCCATCCATTTGTAATCCAAGTGATTCCGAGATTGCCTTTCCAAAATCCCCAAGAACCTTTAACCAAAAAATTAAACCAAGAACTGCGTCAAGAAGGGAAAAATCCCTTTTATGATTATCAGTTGCCGATGGCTATTATTCGGATAAAACAAGCCTTAGGTCGTACTGTTAGACGGCCTGACCAAGGTTCGGTTGCTGTAATCTTAGACAGTCGTATTGTCAGCAAGCACTATGGCAAACAAATCGCCCAAACCTTGTCAAAAGAAAGAACTGTTCGGGTCCTTGCTAGAGATCAGCTAGAGCCTGCTGTAGCTGATTTTCTCCAATCCCGTCGCAATAGAGTGAAAGAAAAATCCAAGAAAGAGAAAAGGTAAAAAATATGAAACGTTCCTTCGACTCTCGAGTCGATTATAGCCTCCTCCTACCAGTGTTTTGTTTACTGGTGATTGGAGTAGTGGCTATCTATATAGCAGTTAGTCATGACTATCCCAATAATGTACTTCCAATTTTAGGCCAACAAATTGCTTGGATTGCTTTAGGGCTTGTCATTGGGTTTGTCGTCATGTTCTTCAATACCGAGTTTTTATGGAAGGTGACTCCCTATCTTTATGGCTTAGGTTTGGCCTTGATGGTTCTCCCCCTTGTTTTTTACAATCCGAGTTTGGTAGCTTCTACAGGTGCCAAAAACTGGGTATCAATTGGTGGAACGACACTTTTTCAGCCATCGGAGTTCATGAAGATTTCCTACATTTTGATATTGGCTCGAGTCATTGTACAATTCACTCAAAAACACAAGGAATGGCGACGGACTATTCCCCTGGATTTCCTATTGATTGGTTGGATGATTGCCTTTACCATCCCAGTCTTGATCCTCTTAGCCCTACAAAGTGACTTGGGGACTGCCTTGGTTTTTGTAGCTATTTTTGCAGGCATGGTTCTCCTTTCAGGGGTTTCGTGGAAGATTATCATTCCAGTTTTTGCGACAGGAGTGACTGCAGTTGCAGGCTTCATGGCAATCTTTATAAGCAAGGATGGGCGTGCCTTCTTGCACCAGATTGGGATGCCGACATACCAGATCAATCGAATCTTGGCCTGGCTCAATCCCTTTGACTTTGCGCAAACAACGACTTACCAACAGGCGCAGGGGCAAATTGCTATTGGAAGTGGTGGCTTGTTTGGACAAGGTTTCAATGTGTCCAATCTCCTTATTCCAGTACGTGAAAGTGATATGATTTTCACCGTAATTGCAGAAGACTTTGGCTTCATTGGTTCAGTCTTTGTCATCGCTTTATACTTACTTCTCATCTATCGAATGTTGAAGATTACGCTCAGGTCAAATAACCAGTTCTACACCTACATTTCGACTGGCTTTATCATGATGTTACTCTTCCATATTTTTGAAAATATCGGTGCCGTGACAGGCTTACTTCCTTTGACAGGGATTCCCTTGCCATTCATTTCTCAAGGGGGCTCTGCAATTATTAGTAACCTCATCGGAGTCGGTCTCCTCTTGTCTATGAGTTACCAGACCAACCTAGCAGAAGAGAAAAGTGGAAAAGTTCCATTCAAACGAAAGAAAGTCATCCTAAAACAAATCAAATAAGGAGGCCACTATGGCAAAAGTAGCAGTTATTTTAGCTCAGGGTTTTGAAGAAATTGAAGCCTTGACAGTAGTCGATGTTTTGCGTCGAGCAAACATTTCATGTGATATGGTAGGATTTGAAGAGCAGGTGACAGGATCACATGGCATTCAGGTAAAAGCCGATCGTGTCTTTGATGGTGATTTGTCCGACTATGACTTGGTAGTTCTTCCAGGTGGCATGCCTGGATCAGCAAATCTACGCGATAATCAAGCCCTCATTTCTGAAATTCAAGCCTTTAACCAAGTAGGAAAGAAAATTGCAGCTATCTGTGCAGCCCCAATCGCCCTCCATCAAGCAGGTGTCCTGAAAGATAAGCACTTTACTTGTTATGACGGAGTTCAGGAGCAAATTACTGACGGAATTTATCAAAAGCAAACGGTGGTTGTAGATGGTAATCTAATAACTAGCCGAGGACCGTCAACTGCCCTTGCATTTGCCTATGAATTGGTAGAGCAATTGGGAGGAGATGCCGAAAGTTTACGAGACGGCATGCTCTATCGAGATGTCTTTGGAAATCAACAGTAAGACGAGAGTTCGGCTCTCGTTTTTTACTTGGAAAAATCTAGGAAATCATCGCCTTTTTCATAAAAAAATGGTATAATGAAGGGTATGAAATATCACGACTATATATGGGATTTAGGTGGTACCCTATTGGATAATTATGAGACTTCTACTGCAGCCTTTGTAGAAACCTTAGCCCAATATGGAATTGAGCAAGAACACGACCGTGTTTACGAAGCCTTGAAGGTTTCGACAGCTTTTGCCATTGAGAAGTTTGCTCCAGATATCGAGGATTTTTTAGAGCACTACAAAGAAAATGAAGCACGTGAGCTAGAGCACCCAGTCTTGTTTGAGGGAATTCCTGAGTTACTCAAAGACATCTCTGACAAGGGTGGTCGTCATTTTTTGGTTTCTCATCGAAATGACCAAGTGCTAGAACTTCTTGCCAAGACCCAGATAGCGAACTACTTCACAGAAGTAGTGACTGCCAGTTCAGGCTTCAAACGAAAACCAGATCCTGAGTCCATGATTTATTTACGTGATAAATATCATATTACATCTGGTTTGGTCATTGGTGACAGAAATATTGATGTAGAAGCAGGTAAAGCTGCTGGCTTAGATGCCTATCTTTTTAAAAACGTTGCGACATTGAGACAAGCAATAGACATGTAAGAAAAAGGAAAAAAATGACAGAAGAAATCAAAAATCAACAGGCACAGGATTACGATGCCAGTCAAATTCAAGTTTTGGAGGGGCTGGAAGCCGTTCGTATGCGTCCAGGTATGTATATTGGATCGACTTCAAAAGAAGGTCTTCACCATCTAGTATGGGAAATTGTTGATAACTCAATTGACGAAGCCCTGGCTGGATTTGCCAGTCATATCCAAGTCTTTATTGAGCCAGATAATTCCATCACTGTTGTGGATGATGGTCGTGGAATTCCTGTTGACATTCAGGAAAAGACAGGACGTCCCGCTGTTGAGACCGTCTTTACAGTCCTTCACGCTGGAGGAAAATTCGGCGGTGGCGGATACAAGGTCTCAGGTGGATTGCACGGTGTAGGTTCATCAGTAGTAAACGCTCTTTCAACGCAACTAGATGTTCATGTTCATAAAAACGGTAAGATTCATTACCAAGAATATCGTCGTGGTCATGTTGTTGCTGATCTTGAGGTGGTTGGAGATACGGATAAAACTGGAACAACAGTTCACTTCACACCAGATCCAGAGATTTTTACAGAAACAACAACTTTTGACTTTGAAAAATTAAACAAACGTATTCAAGAATTAGCCTTTTTGAACCGAGGACTTCGAATTTCAATCACAGACAAGCGTGAAGGTCTCGAACAGACTAAACATTACCACTATGAGGGTGGGATAGCTAGCTACGTTGAATATATCAACGAGAACAAGGATGTTATCTTTGACACACCAATCTACACAGACGGTGAGATGGATGATATTACCGTTGAAGTAGCCATGCAGTACACAACCGGTTACCACGAAAACGTCATGAGTTTCGCCAATAACATTCACACCCATGAAGGCGGAACGCATGAGCAAGGTTTCCGTACAGCACTGACGCGTGTTATCAATGATTATGCCCGCAAAAATAAGCTGCTAAAAGACAATGAAGACAACCTGACAGGGGAAGATGTCCGTGAAGGATTAACTGCTGTGATTTCTGTCAAGCATCCAAATCCGCAGTTTGAAGGACAAACCAAGACCAAACTGGGCAATAGCGAAGTGGTTAAGATTACCAATCGTCTCTTCAGCGATGCCTTCTCTGATTTTCTCATGGAAAATCCGCAGATTGCCAAGCGCATCGTGGAAAAAGGGATTTTGGCTGCCAAGGCTCGTGTAGCTGCCAAGCGTGCGCGTGAAGTCACACGCAAGAAATCTGGCTTGGAAATTTCCAATTTGCCAGGAAAACTAGCGGATTGTTCTTCTAACAATCCTGCTGAAACAGAACTCTTTATCGTCGAAGGAGACTCGGCTGGTGGATCAGCTAAATCTGGTCGTAACCGTGAATTCCAAGCTATCTTGCCAATTCGTGGTAAGATCTTAAACGTTGAAAAAGCTAGCATGGATAAAATCCTTGCCAACGAAGAAATTCGGAGCCTTTTCACTGCCATGGGAACAGGATTTGGTGCAGAATTTGATGTCACTAAGGCTCGTTACCAAAAACTTGTTTTGATGACTGATGCCGATGTCGATGGAGCCCACATTCGGACCCTCTTGCTAACCTTGATTTACCGCTACATGAAACCAATTCTAGAAGCTGGATATGTCTACATTGCCCAACCGCCAATCTACGGAGTAAAAGTTGGAAGTGATATCAAAGAATACATCCAGCCTGGTGCAGATCAAGAAATTAAACTCCAAGAAGCCTTAGCACGTCACAGTGAAGGGCGTTCAAAACCAACCATCCAACGTTATAAAGGTTTGGGAGAAATGGATGACCACCAATTGTGGGAAACCACCATGGATCCAGAACATCGCTTGATGGCGCGTGTTTCGGTAGATGATGCTGCCGAAGCAGATAAGATCTTTGATATGTTGATGGGGGATCGAGTTGAACCTCGTCGTGAATTTATCGAAGAAAATGCCGTTTACAGCACCCTTGACGTCTAAAAAATGTGGGAAATAGTTCCCATGACCTAAAAAATATGATATAATCAATACGATTGTTTCTAGTATAAAAGGAGTTTGATATGTCTAATGGACAACTAATTTATCTAATGGTTGCGATTGCAGTCATTTTGATTCTGGCTTATGTAGCGGCAATCTTCCTACGTAAGCGTAATGTAAGTAGATTGACGGCCCTTGAAGAAAGAAAAGAAGAACTCTACAACCTTCCTGTAAATGATGAGGTTGAAGCCGTTAAAAACATGCACTTGATTGGTCAAAGTCAGGTAACCTTCCGTGAATGGAATCAAAAATGGGTTGATTTATCCCTTAACTCATTTGCTGATATTGAAAATAACCTGTTTGAGGCTGAAGGCTATAATAATTCTTTTCGCTTTTTCAAAGCGACTCACCAAATCGATCAAATCGAAAGTCAAATTGATTTAATTGAAGAAGACATTGCGGCGATTCGCAATGCGCTTTCAGAGCTTGAAAAACAAGAGTCTAAGAATAGCGGACGTGTTCTGCATGCTTTGGACTTATTTGAAAATCTGCAACATACCGTAGCAGAAAATTCGGAAGAGTATGGTAAAGCCCTTCCTGAAATTGAGAAACAATTGGAAAATATCCAGTCAGAGTTTTCTCAATTTGTAACTTTGAACTCTTCAGGTGACCCAGTTGAAGCAGCAGCAATTCTTGATTCAACTGAAAATCATATTCTCGCTTTGACACATATCGTTGAGCGAATTCCAGCTCTTGTTGAAACCTTAACAAAGGAATTGCCAGACCAATTGGCAGATTTGGAAGCAGGCTATCGCAAGCTCTTGGATGCCAACTACCACTTTACAGAAACAGATATCGAGTCTCGTTTCCAACTTTTGCATGAATCTCTGAAAAATAATCAAGAAAATATTCGTCAGTTGGAATTGGACAATGCAGAGTATGAAAATAATCGCATTCAAGAAGAAATCAATGCACTTTACAATATCTTCACTCGTGAAATTGCAGCTCAAAAAGTGGTTGAAAGTCTTCTTGCTACATTACCAACTTATTTCAACCACTTGAAAGAAAATAATCAGGTGCTTGTTCAAGATCTTGAACGCTTGACTAAAACCTACCTTCTTCCTGAAAGTGATGGAAATCATGTTCGTCGTCTTCAAGCAGAATTGGCTTCACTTGATGCTGCTATCATGGAAGTCACAGAAGATCCAAAAGAGCCGACACAAGCTTACTCTGTTTTAGAAGAACAGTTGGAAATGCTGCAAAGCAACCTTAAGGATATTGAAGATGAGCAAATCTCTGTTAGTGAACGCCTAGCTCAAATCGAAAAAGATGACATCAATGCTCGTCAGAAAGCAAATGTCTATGTGAACCGTTTGCATACTATCAAACGTTACATGGAGAAGAGAAACTTGCCGGGTATTCCTCAAAGTTTCTTGAAACTTTTCTTTACTGCAAGCCATAACACAGAAGATCTGATGGCAGAGTTAGAACAAGCACAAGTTAATATTGAATCAGTTAAACGAATTCTTGAAATTGCGACCCATGACATGGAGGCTCTTGAAACAGAAACCTACAATATTGTTCAATACGCGACTTTGACGGAGCAACTCTTGCAGTATTCAAACCGTTACCGTTCATTTGATGAGCGTATCCAGCAAGCTTTCAATGAAGCACTTGAAATTTTTGAAAAAGAATTTGACTACAAGGCATCATTTGAGAAGATTTCTCAGGCCTTGGAAGTTGCAGAACCAGGAGTCACAAATCGCTTTGTTTCTTCTTATGAAAAAACACGTGAAGCGATTCGTTTTTAAAAATAGAAGCTTAGAGGATTTCTAAGCTTTTTTATTTTCCTAAAAAAAGACAGAATCCCTGTTTATCATTGAAATAATAGCCTCGATTTGATATGATGGAAATATGAAAAAAAATAGAGCGAAACGTGTTTCTCACGATAAAACGAGAAGGCTATTGCTTTCCCTTGTTGGAATCTTAGGAATTGCTACGATTCTATTAGGGAGTGCTATTGGTTATAAGCTACTACAAAAGCAATCTTACGAACAAAAAATTGAAGCGCTAAAAAGCGAAAAGGACCAACAATTCAACTCAGGTAGTCAGAGAGACCATTTCCGAAAAGGTCAAGCTGAGGTGATTGCCTACTACCCTCTGCAAGGAGAGGAAGTCATTGCGTCTGTTAGAGAAAAAATCAACCAGGATATTAAAGAAAAGCTGGAAGATAAAGAGGACTTGGTCTTTTATTATAGTGAGCAATTGGATCCCGTCTTAAAGGGAGTTGTTTCTCGTAGTATCAGTAAGCAAGTCTACGATTTGTCTGCATCAAAGGTTGAAGAAAAAGAAAAGACTTCTTTAGGGAAAATTTTTTTGACTGAAGATGGGAAAGATTTTGACCTCAGCAAACTCTTCAAAGATGCAAGCAAGGCTAAGGAACTCTTACTGAGTCAAATCAAATCAACTCTAGAAGATAAGAAACTTGACCAGGCAAAAATTGATCAGGTCCTAAAAAACTTTACAGACCAAGATTTGTCGTCATGGAGCTTTGACTATAAAAATAGTCAACTCATCCTTTATCCTGCTGACCTAGGGGAGACTCTGGAGGAAATTGCTTTACCAATATCCAGTTTCTTTGATGTTATTGAGTCATCCTATTTGCTTGAGAAAGATGCTGAACTTTACCAAACTTATTTTGCTCAGAAAAATAAAAAAGTTGTATCCTTGACCTTTGATGATGGTCCAAACCCATCTACAACTACGCAAGCTTTGGATACATTAGCTAAGTACAATGTAAAGGCGACTTTCTTTGTACTTGGTAAAAACATTGCTGGCAATGAAGATCTTCTGAAACGAATGAAATCGGAAGGACATGTTGTGGGAAATCATAGCTGGGATCATCCCGTTCTTTCTAAATTGTCTCTCGAAGATGCTAAAAAACAAATCACGGATACGGAAGATGCCTTGACCAAGGTTTTAGGTTCGAGTTCTAAACTTATGCGCCCCCCTTACGGAGCGATTACAGATGATATTCGTAATAGTCTGGATTTGAGTTTTATCATGTGGAATGTAGATAGTTTGGACTGGAAGAGCAAGAATGAAACTGCTATTTTAACAGAGATTCAGCATCAAGTTCGTAATGGATCGATTGTTCTTATGCATGATATTCACGGCGCTACAGTTAATGCTCTTCCAAAGATTATAGAATATCTGAAAGAGCAAGGTTATACATTTGTGACTGTTCCGGAAATGCTCAATTCACGTCTAAAAGCTCACGAAATGTATTATGACCGTGATCAATAATTGTTAAAATCTAAAGGAGCAAGTATTCTGATAATCAGGACTTTGTTTCTTTAGATTTTCTTCACATAGAAAGGAAAAACGATGAAATCTTACACCCTCAATAATGGAGTTTCAATCCCAGTTTTAGGATTTGGGACATGGAAGGCTGAAAATGGAGAAGTGGCCTATCAAGCCGTTTTAGAAGCCTTAAAGGCTGGTTACCGCCATATCGATACTGCGGCTATCTATCAAAATGAGGAGAGCGTTGGCCGTGCTATTCGAGATAGCGGTATTCCACGTCAAGAAATCTTTGTAACGACCAAACTCTGGAATACCAATCACAGCTATGAAGAAGCTCGCCAAGCATTTGAAGAATCAATGGAAAAACTGGGATTGGATTATCTAGATTTGTACCTTATCCATTGGCCAAATCCAAAACCTTTAAGAGAAAATGACGAATGGAAAACTCGCAATGCTGAAGTCTGGAGAGCGATGGAGTACCTTTACCAAGAAGGCAAAATCCGTGCTATCGGCGTTAGTAATTTCCTTCCCCATCATTTGGATGCTTTGCTTGAGACGGCAAGAATCATTCCAGCGGTCAATCAGGTGCGCTTGGCACCAGGAGTTTATCAAGAGGAAGTAGTTGCCTACTGTAGAGAGAAGGGAATTCTCCTAGAGGCTTGGGGACCTTTTGGACAAGGAGAGCTGTTTGAACAGAAAGAAGTCCAAGAAATTGCTGATAAGCATGGGAAATCAGTGGCTCAAATTGCCTTGGCTTGGAGTTTGGCAGAAGAGTTTTTACCGTTACCTAAGTCAGTAACAGCCTCTCGCATCAAGAGCAATCTTGATTGTTTTGGGATTGAACTCAGCAAAGAAGAGCGAGAGATCCTAAAGACTATCTCAGTGATTTCTGGCGCACCTCGTGTGGATGAGATGGATTTTTAGAAAGTAAGAAAAAGAATTGTAAATTTTCTCTCTTTCTGATATAATAATCAACAAGAAAGAAAGTCTTATGGCGTTCTTTAAGCGAGCTTGGGACAGTGGGAGCCAAGTAGAACAAGGTAAGAAACTGGCGCTTTCTGTCGTATTTTTAAAAATAATGAAGTAATAAATTAGGGTGGAACCGCGTTTCTGACGCCCCTAGTCGCAAGGCTTGGGTGTTGAAATTCGGTTCTTTTTGAATTTCGTCTAATGCCTAAGTAGAAAGGAGCATAATGCTTAAAGGATCTTGTTTATGCAAAGCAGTGACCTACACTTTAGATGAGGAATTGTCGGAATTAGTTTTTTGCCACTGCTCATTCTGTCGGAAAGCAACTGCGTCTGCCTATACAGTGAATGCCAAAGTTAGCAGTAAAAACCTAGTATTGCATGGAAAAGAACAGTTGGTTACCTATAGTTCATCCCCAGGAAAACAACGCTATTACTGCCAGAACTGCCATAGTCAAATTTTCACTATTCAAGAAGATGTACCAGAAGTTTGTGCTTTGAAATTGGGTACAGTAGATGAATGCAATCAGAATTTACAAACTGTTCCTAAACGTCATATTTTTCAGGATCCAGCTTTTTCTTGGTTGCTTGATGAGTAAATCCAAAAAGATAATATAAATTAAAGGAGTAAACAATGTTTAAAAAATTGACTTTCCACTGCGTCAGTGGCAGAGACCTCCTTACAGTCGGACTGCCCCACGCTCAGCACTAGAGTGCCTGAGCTAGACGCAATACTAACTCGTCTTTCCTCGTATGATCGACGAGGCAGACTCGTGTCGCAAGTAATTTATAAAAAAAGGAGTAAACAATGTCTAAGAAATTAACATTTCACTGCGTCAGTGGCAGAGACCTCCTTACAGTCGGACTGCCCCACGCTCAGCACTAGGGTGCTGAGTTAGACGCAGTACTAACTCGTCTTGCCTCGTATAATCGACGAGGCAAACTCGTGTCGCAAGAAAACATTTTTTATTAAGGAGTATTCAATGTCTAAGAAATTAACATTTCAAGAAATTATTTTGACTTTGCAACAATTTTGGAATGACCAAGGTTGTATGCTTATGCAGGCTTATGATAATGAAAAAGGTGCGGGGACAATGAGCCCTTACACTTTCCTTCGTGCTATCGGTCCTGAACCATGGAATGCGGCTTATGTAGAGCCATCACGTCGTCCTGCTGACGGTCGTTACGGGGAAAACCCTAACCGTCTCTATCAACACCACCAATTCCAAGTGGTTATGAAGCCTTCTCCATCAAATATCCAAGAACTTTACCTTGAGTCTTTGGAAAAATTGGGAATCAATCCTTTGGAACACGATATTCGTTTCGTTGAGGACAACTGGGAAAATCCATCAACTGGTTCAGCTGGTCTTGGATGGGAAGTTTGGCTTGATGGGATGGAAATCACTCAGTTCACTTATTTCCAACAAGTAGGGGGATTGGCAACTGGTCCTGTGACTGCGGAAGTTACCTACGGTTTGGAGCGCTTGGCTTCGTATATCCAAGAAGTAGACTCTGTCTATGATATCGAGTGGGCTGATGGTGTAAAATATGGAGAAATTTTCATCCAGCCTGAGTACGAGCACTCAAAATATTCGTTTGAAATTTCGGATCAAGAAATGTTGCTGGAAAACTTTGATAAATTTGAAAAAGAAGCTGGTCGTGCCTTGGAAGAAGGCTTGGTTCACCCTGCCTATGACTATGTTCTCAAATGTTCACATACCTTTAACTTGCTTGATGCGCGCAGTGCTGTATCTGTAACCGAGCGTGCAGGCTATATCGCTCGTATCCGTAACCTGGCCCGTGTCGTAGCCAAAACCTTTGTCGCAGAACGCAAACGCCTAGGTTACCCACTTTTGGATGAAGAAACGCGAGCTAAACTCCTAGCAGAAGACGCAGAATAGTGAGTAATATTGTGCTTTAAAATCGTTAGAGGCAAGTCGAAGACTTGCTAGAGGATATGCACCGCCGTACTGTTATTTGGGAATTTTTGAAACCTTAGGTTCAAAAATCAGTCAGCTAAATCCACTTTGATGAGACTGTTGGAAATCTTGGTTTATTTGGTATAAGATTTCCTTACAGACTCACAAAAGTTAGTTAGCGATGTCCCCAGTACCTAAGGTGCATATCAAAAGAAAAGATTGAAGAAGATGTAAAGGAAAAAACATGACAAAAAACTTATTAGTAGAACTCGGTCTTGAAGAGTTACCAGCCTACGTAGTAACTCCAAGTGAAAAACAACTAGGTGAAAAAATGGCAGCCTTCCTCAAGGAAAACCGCCTGTCTTTTGAAGCTATTCAAACCTTCTCAACACCACGTCGTTTGGCTGTTCGTGTGACTGGTCTTGCAGACAAACAGTTTGATTTGACAGAAGATTTCAAAGGACCAGCGAAAAAAATTGCCTTGGATAGTGATGGAAACTTCACCAAAGCAGCTCAAGGATTTGTCCGTGGGAAAGGCTTGACGGTTGAAGATATTGAGTTCCGTGAAATCAAGGGAGAAGAATACGTCTATGTTACCAAGGAAGAAATTGGTCAAGCAGTTGAAGCCATTGTTCCTGGTGTTGTGGAAGTCTTGAAGTCCCTAACTTTCCCTGTCAGCATGCACTGGGCTGGAAATAGTTTTGAATACATCCGCCCTGTTCACACTTTGACTGTACTTTTGGATGAGCAAGAGTTTGATTTGGATTTCCTTGATATCAAAGGGGGGCGTGTAAGCCGTGGTCATCGATTCTTGGGACAAGAAACCAAAATTCAGTCAGCTTTGAGCTACGAAGAAGACCTTCGTGCACAGTTTGTAATCACGGATCCACGGGAACGTGAGCAAATGATTGTTGACCAAATCAAGGAAATCGAAGCAGAGCATGGTGTAGGTATCGATATTGATGCCGATTTGCTCAATGAAGTCTTGAACTTGGTTGAATACCCAACTGCCTTTATGGGAAGTTTTGATGCCAAATACCTTGAAGTTCCAGAAGAAGTCTTGGTGACTTCGATGAAGGAGCACCAACGTTACTTTGTTGTTCGTGATCAAGACGGTAAACTCTTACCAAACTTCATTTCAGTCCGTAACGGAAACGCAGAGCATTTGGAAAATGTTATCAAGGGTAATGAAAAAGTCTTGGTAGCACGCTTGGAAGATGGAGAATTCTTCTGGCGTGAAGACCAAAAATTGATCATTTCTGACCTAGTCGAAAAATTAAACAATGTCACCTTCCATGAAAAGATTGGTTCTCTTCGTGAACACATGATTCGTACGGGGCAGATTGCCATTCTCTTGGCAGAAAAAGCTGCTTTGTCAGTGGATGAAACAGTTGACCTAGCGCGTGCAGCAGCTATTTACAAGTTTGACTTGTTGACGGGTATGGTTGGTGAGTTTGATGAGCTCCAAGGTATTATGGGTGAGAAATATGCCCTTCTCGCTGGTGAAACTCCAGCAGTTGCGGCTGCTATTCGTGAACACTACATGCCTACATCAGCCGAAGGCGAACTTCCAGAGAGCAAGATTGGAGCCATTCTAGCCCTTGCAGACAAATTGGATACGATTTTGAGTTTCTTCTCAGTAGGCTTGATTCCATCAGGTTCTAATGACCCTTATGCCCTTCGTCGTGCGACGCAAGGTGTGGTTCGTATCTTGGATGCCTTTGGTTGGCACATTGCTATGGATGAGCTGATCGATAGCCTTTATGCTTTGAAATTTGACAGCTTGACTTATGAAAATAAAGCGGAAGTCATGGACTTTATCAAGGCTCGTGTTGATAAGATGATGGGCTCAACTTCAAAAGACATTAAGGAAGCAGTCCTTGCAAGTTCGAACTTTGTTGTGGCAGATATGCTAGAAGCAGCAAGTGCTCTCGTAGAAGCAAGCAAGAATGAAGATTTCAAATCGTCTGTCGAATCCCTCTCACGTGCTTTCAATTTGGCTGAGAAAGCAGAAGGTTCTGATGCTGTTGATCCTGCTCTCTTTGAAAATGAAGAAGAGAAAGCCTTGGCGGAAGCAGTAGAGTCACTCGTTTTGTCAGGGACTGCAAGTCAGCAATTAGAACAACTCTTTGCACTTAGCCCAGTTATTGATGCTTTCTTTGAAAATACCATGGTAATGGCTGAAGACCAGGCTGTCCGACAAAATCGCTTAGCAATCCTGTCGCAATTAACCCAGAAAGCAGCTAAGCTCGCACGTTTTAACCAAATCAATACGAAATAAACTCAGTCAAACGGACTGTATCTTATCACAAAGGAGAAGAAATGGATCCGAAAAAAATCGCTCGTATCAACGAGCTTGCCAAAAAGAAAAAAACAGAAGGCTTAACTTCTGCTGAAAAAGTGGAACAAGCTAAACTTCGTGAGGAGTACATCGAAGGCTATCGTCGTTCTGTTCGTCACCACATTGAAGGAATTAAAATTGTGGACGAGGAAGGAAATGACGTCACACCAGAAAAACTACGTCAGGTACAACGTGAAAAAGGTTTACACGGCCGTAGTATAGATGATCCTAACTCATAAAATGAAAGGGGTTGTAGATGATTTACATTCCCCTTTTCTTTTGCAATAAAAAAGAAGGAGCCAAGTGGCTCCTTTTTGGTTTCTTAGTTGCTTGCGCCAGAAGTAGCGTCAGCGTCACCACCGTGGCCTCCAGAATCCCCTGAATCAGAAGCGCCAGAAGTAGCATCGGCGTCTCCATGACCTCCAGCAGCAGGAGCAAATGGTCCGCTACCACCTACCAAACGTTGACCAGTTTCTTTTAGGTACCAGTCAAGCCATGGTTGGAAGTTAAAGACGATTTCATTGATACCAGCGTATGATCCATCAGGATAGTACATTGCTTGGTAGTTGTGGGTGTTGATGACACCTGCAGGAGAACCTGGAACAATCGTACGAACGTATTCTTGGTTTCCGTTGCGAAGTGTTCCGATAACCCACTCTACGTTCTTCATACGTGCTGGTGGGAGGGATCCATGAACAGTCGACATACGACTACCTGATTGATGTGGTACACGTTTAGCAAACATAGTGTCTGGATCTTGGTGAGCGTTGTTGTAGTAGAGGAATTGGTTGTTGTCATCAGCGTATGTCAATTCAAATGGCATAGCTTTCAAGAACATATCGATTTGGTTAACTGTCAAGACACCGTGGTCCAGTTTGACATAGGTATCACCAGAAACAGCACCAGTGATTGCAGCAACTTTTTCTACCCATTCTGGATCGTCAGGGTCAACTTCTGTAATGGTTGTAGCAATTGGTTTTCCACAATCCAAGTCTTCTGGTTCGATTGGTTTTGGTTTTTTCAATTTCGAAACGACTCCTACGTATTTCACAAAGTTATCTAAGCAAGTTTCAAGGAATTTAACAGTCCCTTCGTTGGTGATGTTTCCATTGTTATCAAAAGCTTCTTTGGCTTTACCGAGAAGAAATTCATTCCCTGGAAGTGTGTAGGCATTGACACCTGGAGCGTCAAGGATCTTACGAAGGTGAACTTGGGCACGTGAAGTTCCTTGGTCGTAGTATGATGCTCCCACAATCATAACAGGCTTGTTTTCAAATGGATGAACTTCGTATGAAAGCCATTCAAGTACAGATTTGAGAGAAGCTGAGATAGTGTGGTTGTGCTCAGGAGTGGCGATAATGACACCATCAGCACGTGTAATTTTGTTATACAAGAAGCGTAATTGGAAGCTGTCGTCCCATTTTTCGTCTTGGTTAAACATTGGAACTTCGTCGATTTCAAGAACTTCTAATTCAAATTTGAATTTGAAATTGCGACGAATAAATTCCAAGAGTTTGCGGTTATATGATTGATCGTAGTTTGATCCAACAAGTCCAACAAATTTCATTCTTTCGGTCTCCTATCTTACAAATTTTCCCAGTCAAATTCTTCAGCATCTTTGCGAAGCAATTCTTGTGCATTGCGCAATTTTTCAGTAATTTTCACGAAGATACGGAAGTCATCGAAGATGGCATCCAATTTCTTGATGACATCAAGGTCAACCAAGTCGCCACTTGGGTTAAATGCTTGAAGAGAGTGTGAGAGCAAGAATTCATCTGGAAGAACGTTTGCCTTGATTTCAGGAGCGTTCAAGATTTGACGAAGTTGCAATTGGGCACGAGATGAACCAAGTGTGCCGTATGAAGCACCAGTAATCATGATTGGTTTGTTCAAAAGTGGGTAGATACCGTAAGATAGCCAAGCAAGAGCGCTCATCAAAACTGCAGGGATAGAGTGGTCGTACTCAGGAGTACCGATAATCACACCATCAGATGCTTCGATTTTGGCTGCAATTTCAAGAATTTCAGCAGGAAGAAGTTTATCTGCTGGTTTGTTGAAAACAGGGATGTCCTTGATTTCAACGAGTTCAATTTCAGCTTTATCAGCAAAGTGTTTTTGCATGTATTGGAGCAGTTGGCGGTTTGTAGAACGTTTAGAGTTCGTTCCAACAATGGCAATAAGTTTTAGCATGAGATTTCCTTTCTCTTTTTACATAATACAATTTTGAAGGCCTGAAGAACATGCAAGGCGTCCCTCTTTGTCGATGAGGATGGCTTCAATCCCATCTATACTTTCGACTTGCCAGAGGATAGAAGCGCTTCGCTCTCCGAATAGGCGAGTTGTCCAAATCTCACCATCAACGGATTTATCAGAGACAATCGTTAGGCTAGCAAGATCGGTTTCGACAGGAAATCCTGTCTCACTATCAAAGATATGGTGATAGTCTTTTCCATCTACTGTCAGGTGACGTTCATAGATACCTGAAGTGACAACGGATTTGTTAGAAGCAGGGATGGTTAGGAGATGATTGCCACGAGGATTTCGCGGATCTTGGATCCCAATCTGCCAGGCTTTCCCTTCTTTGGCTTGATTATTCCCGATAGTGAGGATATTTCCTCCGAGATTGATCAAGGCAGAGGTGACTCCGTGTGCTTTTAAATACTGAGCAACCTTATCTGCACTATAGCCCTTAGCTAAACAACCTAAATCAAGCTTCATTCCTTTCTTCACTAAAAAAACAGTAGAGTTAGTCGGATCTAACTTGATAAAATGCGGGTCAACTAGAGGCAAGACAGCTTCGATTTCGTTTAACTCTGGAAGCCGTGCATCTGCAAATCCGATTCGCCAGGTTTGAATCAAGGGACCGATACTGATATTGAGATGGCTAGATGGTGCTAGGCTATGCTCAAGTCCAAGAGCAATCAGTTCAAATAGGTCAGGATGAACCCTAACAGGTGCGATTCCAGCCTGGTAGTTGATTTCCATCAGTTCGGATTCTTGACTATTGGCGTTGAAGCGGTATTCGAGCTCCTTGAGCAAATCAAAGGCTCCTTGAAGTAGGCAATCAGCCCGTTCATCTACTAATGAAATCGTGATAGTTGTTCCCATTAGCCGTTCAGAGTGCGAACGAAGAGGCAAGTTACCAACTCCTTTCTTCTTATAGGAAATCATTCAATATAAGATAGTTAGAGAAATTAAACCCCTTACATTTTCTTTCCATGTATCTAGCATACCATAAAGTCAGCGTTTTCACAAATAAATTTTAACAAAAGTCAAGAAATATGCTTAAAAATTGGAAGGAAATGAAACAAATAATATAGTAAAGAATAATTTTTTTTGAAAAAAAGAGAATTCTGAGCAAATGCCTTGTAAACGCTAACAGTAAATGGTATACTAGAAAGGTAAATCAAAAATTAAAGGTAGGAATTTTTCTATGAGTAAAATCGTTGTAGTTGGTGCTAACCACGCTGGTACAGCTTGTATTAATACGATGTTGGACAACTTTGGTCATGAAAATGAAATTGTGGTATTTGACCAAAACTCAAATATTTCATTCCTTGGTTGTGGAATGGCGCTTTGGATTGGGGAACAAATTGATGGCCCAGAAGGTCTCTTCTACTCTGATAAAGAAAAATTGGAAGCAAAAGGTGCTAAAGTTTACATGAACTCACCAGTTCTTTCAATTGACTACGATAACAAAGTTGTGACTGCAGAAGTTGAAGGTAAAGAACACAAAGAGTCTTATGATAAATTGATCTTTGCAACTGGTTCAACTCCAATCTTGCCTCCAATCGAAGGTGTTGAAATCGTTAAGGGCAACCGCGAATTCAAAGCAACACTGGAAAATGTTCAATTTGTTAAATTGTACCAAAACGCAGAAGAAGTTATTGAAAAACTTGAAGACAAGAGCAAACACCTTGAGCGCATTGCCGTTGTTGGTGGTGGTTACATCGGTGTTGAGCTTGCTGAAGCTTTCGAGCGTCTTGGAAAAGAAGTAGTGCTTGTAGATATCGTAGACACTGTCTTGAACGGCTACTATGACAAAGACTTCACTCAAATGATGGCGAAGAACTTGGAAGACCACAACATCCGCTTGGCTCTTGGTCAAACAGTTAAAGCCATCCAAGGTGACGGCAAAGTAGAACGCTTGGTGACAGACAAAGAAACATTTGATGTGGATATGGTGGTTCTTGCTGTTGGTTTCCGTCCAAATACAGCTCTTGCTGACGGTAAGATTGAACTCTTCCGCAACGGTGCCTTCCTTGTAGATAAGAAACAAGAAACATCTATCCCAGGTGTATACGCTGTTGGTGACTGTGCAACTGTTTATGACAATGCTCGTAAAGACACAAGCTACATCGCCCTTGCATCTAACGCTGTGCGTACTGGTATCGTTGGTGCTTATAACGCTTGTGGTCATGAATTGGAAGGAATCGGAGTTCAAGGATCAAACGGTATCTCTATCTATGGCCTTCACATGGTTTCAACTGGTTTGACTCTTGAAAAAGCCAAAGCTGCTGGCTATAACGCAACTGAAACTGGCTTTAACGACCTTCAAAAACCAGAATTTATCAAACATGACAACCACGAAGTTGCCATCAAGATTGTCTTTGACAAAGACAGTCGCGAAATCCTTGGTGCGCAAATGGTATCTCGTGATTCTGCAATCAGCATGGGAATCCACATGTTTTCACTTGCTATCCAAGAGCATGTGACAATTGATAAATTGGCCTTGACAGATCTATTCTTCTTGCCACATTTCAACAAACCATATAACTACATTACAATGGCTGCACTTACAGCTGAAAAATAACAATAGCTGAGCTATCTGGCCTTAGGTTAAGGTCAGATAGTTTTTTATGCTTCTGTACCCAGACAATTATTGTTTTTCTATCTTGTACTTCATTCTAATCTGACATAAAATAAAATGGTAGCTACCAATACAAATGATGAGGATAAAGAAATGACTGAAAATCGTTATGAACTAAATAAAAACTTGGCACAGATGCTCAAAGGTGGGGTTATCATGGACGTTCAGAACCCTGAACAGGCTCGTATCGCAGAGGCTGCTGGTGCGGCAGCTGTTATGGCCTTGGAACGGATTCCAGCTGATATTCGTACAGCTGGTGGAGTTTCCCGTATGAGTGATCCAAAGATGATTAAGGAAATCCAAGAAGCGGTCAGTATTCCAGTGATGGCCAAGGTCAGAATCGGGCATTTTGTTGAAGCCCAGATTTTAGAGGCTATTGAGATTGACTATATCGATGAGAGTGAAGTGCTGTCTCCAGCTGATGACCGTTTCCATGTAGATAAGAAGGAATTCCAAGTTCCTTTTGTCTGCGGGGCCAAGGACTTGGGTGAAGCCTTGCGTCGTATCGCTGAAGGAGCTTCCATGATTCGTACCAAAGGAGAACCAGGGACAGGCGATATTGTTCAAGCGGTTCGCCATATGCGTATGATGAATCAGGAAATTCGCCGTATTCAAAACCTACGTGAGGATGAGCTCTATGTTGCTGCCAAGGACTTGCAAGTCCCTGTAGAATTGGTTCAATACGTCCATGAACATGGAAAATTACCAGTTGTCAACTTTGCAGCCGGAGGTGTGGCAACACCAGCAGATGCTGCGCTGATGATGCAATTGGGGGCAGAGGGCGTCTTTGTCGGTTCAGGCATTTTCAAATCAGGAGATCCTGTTAAACGAGCAAGTGCTATTGTCAAAGCCGTAACCAACTACCAAAATCCTCAAATTCTGGCTCAAATCTCTGAAGACCTAGGGGAAGCCATGGTTGGTATCAATGAAAATGAAATCCAAATTCTTATGGCAGAGCGAGGAAAATAGATGAAAATCGGAATATTAGCCTTGCAAGGTGCCTTTGCAGAGCATGTAAAAGTGCTAGAAAAGTTAGGTGTTGTGAGTGTAGAAATCAGAAATTTAGATGATTTTCAACAACATCAGAGTGACTTGTCCGGTTTGATTTTGCCTGGTGGTGAGTCTACAACCATGGGCAAGCTATTGCGAGACCAGGACATGCTGCTTCCTCTAAGAGAAGCTATTCTCAATGGCTTACCAGTCTTTGGAACCTGCGCCGGTTTGATTTTGCTGGCTAAGGAAATCACTTCTCAGGAAGAAAGTCATCTAGCGACTATGGATATAGTAGTAGAGCGTAATGCTTATGGACGCCAACTAGGAAGTTTTTATACAGAGGCAGAATGTAAGGGAGTCGGTCAGATTCCCATGACCTTTATCCGTGGACCAATTATCAGCGGTGTTGGAGAGGGTGTAGAAATTCTAGCAACAGTTGATGATCAAATCGTTGCAGCTCAAGAACAGAATATGCTGGTAACTTCTTTTCATCCAGAATTGACAGATGATGCTCGCTTGCACCAGTACTTTATCAATATGTGTAAAGAAAAAAGTTGAGAAAAGATTCTCAACTTTTTTACATGAAATAAACAATCGCGATATATTGGAGTGCAGATGCCGCTAGGATAAAGAGATGCCAAATCATGTGGAAATAAGGTTTTTTCTTAGCGTAAAATCCAGCTCCAACTGTATAACAGAGTCCACCAGTTACCATGAGACTCCAGAAAATTGGTGTTGTTTGACTGATAATGGCAGGAATGATAGCCAGAACCAACCAGCCCATGATCAGGTAAAGGGCAAGGCTGAATTTCTCATTGACCTTTTTAGCAAAGATTTTATAGAGGATGCCAAAGATGGTCGTTCCCCACTGAATGGCAATGATCAGATAGCCAAACCAGTTATTCATCAAAGTCAATACGACCGGCGTATAAGAGCCTGCGATAGCCACATAAATCATAGAATGGTCGATGATTCGCAAGACGTATTTGTGGGTCGAACCATAGGCCATAGAGTGGTAAATGGTTGACGAGAGGAACATGAGAAAGAGACTGATAACAAAGATAGAAACGCCAAAAGATGATAAAAATCCGTGTGCTTCATAACTATAGGTGGATGAAATAGGGAGTAGGATGAGCATGATAACGGCACCCACAGCATGGGTCACGCTATTGGCAATCTCCTCTCCAAAACTGAGCTTTTTACTGAGCTTTAGACTGGTATTCATTGGATTTCCTCCTCTTCTTTGATAAGGATTAAGTCTAGAGTTTGATGATAGAGTTTAACCGTTTGACAGCTGGTTTGGATAATAGGATTTTCTGGATCAATCCCTTGGTTCATGTAGTCCACAAAAGCGTCGTAGAGCTGGTCTGAACTCGCTTGAGTTTGCAGAGTATTGAGGGTCTGAGCAATTTCTTGGATCGAAAAGACAGACTTGAGAGTAGTGATGGCAATTAAACGGGCAATTTGTTTGCGTTGGTATTTTTTCTTGTCAGGTTTTGTCAGGTAACCATGTTTGACATAATTATTGACCATGGATGCTGTTAGTCCCTTGTCCTTATCTGGAGAGATAGGGGTACAGACTTGATTGACATAGAGTAAAACCTGATCCAGATAGAGGTCAATGTTTGGAATGTCTTCCCATTTTGGGTAGGAAAAGTTAGAATTCATTTCCAACTCCTTTTTATCTAGTTTTGATAACTAGATTATAAAATAATAAAAAATAAAAGTCAAGTTTCAACTGCTTGTAGAAAGCTTTAAATTATGCTATGATGAGAGAAAATAGTTAGAAATGAGGGGAAGAGATGGAGATTCGTTTAGCTTTTCCAAACGAAGTAGATGCGATTATGCAGGTGATGGAGGATGCTAAAAAGTGCTTAGCCAAGTCTGGTATCGACCAGTGGCAAAATGGCTATCCGAATGCCGACATCATTATCGATGATATCATCTCAGGTCAAGCCTATGTGGCCTTGGAAGAAGGAGAACTACTAGCCTATGCTGCTGTGACCAAGAGTCCAGAGAAAGCCTATGAAGCTATTTATGAAGGAAGTTGGCAGGGGGGAGAGTCAGAATATCTGATCTTTCACCGTATCGCTGTGGCAGCAGATGTCCAAGGGCAGGGAGTTGCTCAGACTTTCCTAGAAGGCTTGATTGAAGGTTTTGATTATCTAGATTTTCGTTCAGATACGCATGCACAAAACAAGGCCATGCAGCATATCTTTGAAAAGCTAGGCTTCCAACGGGTTGGTAAAGTTCCGGTTGATGGGGAACGTTTGGCCTATCAGAAATTAAAAAAATGAAGCAGAAAAAGTACGCAAAAATGCTCTACCCGTCGCCAATTGGAACCTTGTCCTTAGTTGCTGACGAGCAATATCTGTATGGAATTTGGGTGCAGGACCAGAAGCATTTTGAGAGGGGATTAGGAGATGAAACAATAGAAGGAGTCGTTAGTCATCCTGTATTAGAGCAAGTTATTTCCTATTTAGATACCTATTTCGAAGGCAGGGTTCAGGATCTATCTGACTTACCTTTGGCTCCTATTGGAACAGATTTTGAAAAGCGAGTTTGGACCTACTTACAGGCCATTCCTTATGGTCAAACAGTGACTTACGGACAAATAGCGAAAGACTTGCGGGTAGCTTCTGCCCAAGCGATTGGCGGAGCAGTGGGGCGCAATCCTTGGTCCATCCTCGTACCCTGTCATCGTGTGCTGGGGTCAGGCAAGCGTCTGACAGGCTATGCATCGGGAGTCGAAAGGAAAGCCTGGCTCTTGCAACATGAAGGTACAGATTTTAAAGATATAAACAATAGAAAGTGAAACACATGTTAGAATTTATCGAATATCCAAAATGTTCAACTTGTAAGAAAGCAAAAAATGAATTGGATAAACTTGGTGTGGACTACAAAGCTGTCCACATCGTAGAAGAAACACCAAGTGAAGACGTGATTTTGAACTGGTTGGAAACTTCCGGTTTTGAAGTGAAACAATTTTTCAATACTAGCGGGATTAAATACCGCGAACTGGGCCTAAAAGATAAGGTGGGAAGTTTGTCAAAACAAGAAGCGGCCAAGCTTCTAGCCAGTGATGGCATGTTATTGAAACGTCCAATTCTGGTGGGAAATGGTGCTGTTAAACAAATCGGCTATAGAAAAACCTATGAGAACTTAGGTTTGAGATAGTTTTTATCTATCTCCTTGATAGGTAAAATATATAGCCTCCCTGTTTTAAAGTGTGATAAACTAGAAGATAGACAAAATCTAATCAGCCCGTAGCAAATAATTTGCTTGCGAGCAGAAGTATGATAGAATGAATCATTATCAGGAGAGGATGTTTTTATGACTGTTACAACATTTTTAGCATCAGATTGGTATCAAAGTTTGATGCAACTCATTCCGGATGGTAAGCTCTTTAGTTTGCGTTCGGTCTTTGATGGGATTCCAAGGATTGTCCAACAACTGCCTACAACCTTGATGTTGACTCTTGGAGGTGCGATTTTTGGTTTGGTTCTGGCTTTGATTTTTGCCATTGTTAAGATCAATCGTGTTAAGATTCTATATCCCTTGCAGGCCTTTTTCGTCAGCTTCTTAAAAGGTACCCCAATCCTAGTTCAACTCATGTTGACCTACTACGGAATTCCTTTGGCACTGAAAGCTATCAACCAACAATGGGGAACTGGTTTAAATATCAATGCGATTCCAGCGGCACTTTTTGCGATTGTGGCCTTTGCCTTTAATGAGGCGGCTTATGCCAGTGAAACCATTCGTGCAGCCATCCTTTCTGTCAATCCAGGTGAGATTGAGGCGGCACGCAGTCTTGGTATGACACGAGCGCAAGTTTATCGTCGCGTGATTATTCCAAATGCAGCGGTGGTAGCTACTCCAACCTTGATCAATTCCCTCATCGGTTTGACCAAGGGAACTTCACTAGCCTTTAGTGCGGGTGTTGTGGAAGTCTTTGCCCAAGCTCAGATTTTGGGTGGAGCAGATTATCGTTACTTTGAGCGCTTCATCTCTGTCGCCCTTGTTTACTGGGTAGTCAATATCGGAATCGAGAGCCTCGGTCGTTTCATTGAGAGAAAAATGGCTATTTCAGCGCCAGATAGAGTAACTACAGATGTGAAAGGAGACCTTCGCTAATGATTAAGATTTCGAATTTAAGCAAATCCTTCTCAGGACAGACTGTCTTGGATCATCTGGACTTGGATATCCAAAAGGGAGAAGTAGTGGCCTTGATTGGTTCATCTGGAGCGGGGAAATCAACCTTTCTTCGTAGTTTGAACTACCTTGAAACTCCAGATAGTGGAACGATTCAGATTGACAATTTTAAAGTTGATTTTTCTCAGATTAGCCAAGAAGAAATCCTAACCCTTCGTCGCAAGTTGTCCATGGTTTTCCAACAGTTTAATTTGTTTGAACGCCGAACAGCCCTTGACAATGTCAAGGAAGGTTTGGTTGTCGTTAAAAAATTATCGGACGAGGAAGCAACAAAAATCGCCAAGGAAGAGTTGGCTAAGGTTGGACTTTCTGACCGTGAAAACCATTACCCTCGCCACTTATCAGGTGGACAGAAGCAACGGGTTGCCCTTGCGCGTGCGCTTGCTATGAAACCAGATGTCTTGCTCTTGGACGAACCCACTTCAGCCCTCGACCCAGAATTAGTCGGTGAAGTAGAGAAGTCTATTGCAGACGCTGCCAAGTCAGGTCAAACTATGATTTTGGTCAGTCATGACATGTCTTTTGTAGCCCAAGTGGCAGACAAGATTTTGTTCCTAGATAAGGGGAAAATCATCGAGTCAGGTACACCGGATGAAATCATCAATCATCCGAAAGAAGAACGGACAAAAGAATTCTTCGCTAGTTACAAACGGACTTATATTTGATATAATAGTAAAAGGAAAACTCAGTTAGTTGGACTAGCTGAGTTTACTCTTTAAAAAAGATAGAAACGAGAGAGATCATGCTACTGCATTTATTTTCTTTATATTTCGAGAGTTTGATCTTAACGACCATCCTTGTCGTGATTTTTCTGGGGATTTGGATTGGATTGAGAGCCATGTCTGGTGTGGACAAGACAGCCAAAGCTCGCCAAGCTCATCTCTATGATATGATTATGATTGGAGTTTTGGTCGTTCCGGTGTTATCCTTTGCCGTCATGAGTTTGCTCTTGGTTTTCAAGGCATAATCCTTGCGTGACTAGCAAGAATGAGTTAGAATAAAGATAGTTACAACAAGAAAGAAGGAATCGAAATGTACGATACGATTATTGTCGGTGCTGGACCTGCGGGAATGACCGCTGCCTTGTATGCCGCTCGAAGCAATCTGAAAGTGGCTTTGATTGAAGGTGGTCTGCCAGGTGGGCAAATGAATAACACATCTGATATTGAAAACTATCCAGGTTATGCCAACATCAGTGGACCTGAATTGGCTGAAAAGATGTTTGAACCACTTGAAAACCTTGGAGTGGAGCATCTTTATGGATTTGTCGAAAAGATTGAAGACTGTGCTGACTATAAGAAGGTGATCACTGATGATCAAGTTTACGAAACCCGTACTGTCATCGTGGCAACTGGGTCAAAACACCGTCTCTTAGGGGTTCCCGGAGAAGAAGAACTGAACAGTCGTGGTGTTTCTTACTGTGCAGTCTGTGATGGAGCTTTCTTCCGTGACCAAGACTTGCTCGTAGTCGGTGGTGGAGATTCAGCAGTAGAAGAAGCCCTCTTCTTGACTCGCTTTGCCAAGACTGTCACTATTGTTCACCGTCGAGATGAACTTCGTGCCCAAAAGGTTTTGCAAGACCGTGCCTTTGCTAATGAGAAAGTCAACTTTATCTGGGACTCTGTCGTCAAGGAAATTAAAGGTGAAAACCGAGTAGAATCTGTTATTTTTGAAAATGTAAAAACAGGTCAAGTGACAGAACAAGCCTTTGGTGGTGTCTTTATCTATGTTGGTTTGGACCCTGTTAGCGATTTTGTTAAAGAATTGAATATTCAAGACCAGGCAGGCTGGATTGTGACAGACAATCACATGAAGACTACAGTTGATGGTATCTTTGCGGTTGGGGATGTTCGCCAGAAAGACCTTCGTCAAGTAACAACAGCAGTTGGAGATGGGGCTATCGCTGGTCAAGAAGCTTACAAGTTTATCACAGAACATAGTTAATACACTTCGAAAATCTTTTCAAACCACGTCAGCTTCGCCTTGACGTAGGTATGGGCACTGACTTCGTCAGTTCTATCCACAACCTCAAAACAGTGTTTTGAGCTGACTTCGTCAGTCTTATCTACAACCTCAAAGTAGTGCTTTGAGCTGTCTACAGCTAGCTTCCTAGTTTGCTCTTTGATTTTCATTGAGTATAATCATAAAAAGTTTCCAATCAAGTGATTGGAAACTTTTTTATAGTCGGTTTCGGAAAACTTCGTACATGAGAATAGCTGCAGCAACGCTAGCATTGAGGCTTTGAACATGCCCATTCATGGGAATGGTAATCATTTCATCGACCTGTTTTTTGATGTTGCTAGAGATGCCTTTTCCTTCATTTCCGATGATGAGGGCGATTTTCCCTTTTGTATTCCACTTGTGGCAAGGAGTACCGTTCATATCCGTTCCAAAGGTCCAGAAGCCTTCATCCTTGAGTTTATCCAGGGTTTGACTGAGGTTGGTCACTCGCGCAATCGGTACATGCTCAATAGCTCCTGTAGCCGTTTTGGCAACGACAGGAGTTACTCCGACAGCACGGTGCTTGGGAATGATGACTCCTGAAACATTGGTCGCGTCAGCAGTTCTTAAGATAGAACCCAGATTATGGGGGTCAGTTAACCCGTCCAGAATCAATAGCAAAGGGTTTTCTTCTTGACGCGTTTTGGCAAGAATGTGATCTAGCTCGCTATAGGCAAATTCAGAAACTCGAAGGACAAATCCTTGATGGACAGCGCCTTCGGTCATTTCAGAGAGGGATTTTTTTGAGGTCCAAGAGATGGACACTTTTTTCTCAGTAGCCAGTTCCTTGACTTTCTCAACATTCTTACCCCTTAGATCTTCTTGGAGGTAGAGTTTGTTACCTGTATTTGCAAGGAGGGCTTCAGTAACGGCATGGACGCCATAGACAATATCATTTGTTTTCATGCCTCTATTATAACACAAAACCCCGTCTTGCAACGGGATTTTCTTTATTCCAGAATCAGTAAACCATCTTTAACTGCAAATGGGTCTTTTTCATTGATACGATCGTAGAACATGATTCCGTTGATGTGATCAATTTCATGTTGGACAACGATGGAGTTGTATCCTTTAAGTTTGATACGGTGTTTTTCACCGTCCTTGTCAAAGTAATCAACAGTGACACGGGCATGGCGGACAACATAGCCTGGTACGTTACGGTCAACAGATAGGCAACCTTCTCCTTCGCCAAGGGCAGCATCCTGAACAGAGTGGGATACGATTTTTGGATTGTACATAACAGCTTGTAAGTCGTAGGCTTCCTGTGGAGATTCACCTTCTTCTACAATATTTGGCACTAAAACAGCAATAATACGTTTTGAGATATCCAGCTGGGGAGCAGCAAGGCCAACACCACCACGGAGTCCCATTTTCTCGGCCATAACAGGATCTTGGGAATGTTTGAGGAATTGCATCATTTTTTCGCCAAGAATGATATCTTGATCACTCAATGGAAAGGTCACTTCCTCAGCAACCGCACGTAGAGTTGGATTTCCCTCACGGATAATATCATTCATATCAATCAAATGAGCAGCTTTTGTAATACGTTCTATAGCAGACATTTTCTCTCCTTTCATTACCTCTACATGATAACACAAAAAAGGTCAGAAAGAAAGTCACAGAAGTTCCTAAAAAATAATATAATAAACGGTATTCCTCTTTTGTCTGTGGTATAATAAAAGAAAAGACTTGCATCAAAAAGCAGGGGGGGATAAGAATGGAAAAGCGACAAGATAGACGGTCTCATGGTTCTATTTTTGGATTGTTGAAGAGTAGTATTGGTTTCTTTAGGAATTATAAATCTTGGACCAATGCCCAGTTTATTACGGTATTGCTACTTGTAGTTGCCTTGTCCATGGGATTGAACTTGCTGGTTCGAGCAGTACAAGGTAACAAGGTAACAAGTTCTAACAGTCAGACTACGACGTCTAGTCAGTCCAAGGAAAATGAATCTGGCGAAACAACGGCGCGTATCATGGCAAATGGAGACCTTCTCTACCATATTCCTATCTACCGAACAGCTCTGAAAGAAGACGGTAGCTACGATTTCCATGAAAATTTTGAGTATGTAAAGCCCTGGCTCAGGCAAGCTGATTTGGTGATTGGTGACTTTGAAGGAACGGTGAACAAGGACCACTACTTGGCAGGTTATCCTCTTTTTAATGCACCTGGTGAGGTGATGGATGCGATCAAGGATGCAGGCTATCAAGTTCTAGACTTGGCCCACAATCACATCCTAGATTCTCAGATAGAGGGAGTGGTTTCAACGGCTCAAGCTATTGAAAAGGCTGGAATGACACCCATAGGAGTTTATACAAAAGAACCACGGGACAAGTCTCCCCTTGTTATTAAGGAAGTCAATGGTATCAAGGTAGCTCTCTTAGCCTATTCCTATGGCTTTAATGGCATTGAGCAGTATATCTCTCAAGAGGACTATAATCGCTATCTTTCTGACTTAGACGAAGAAAAGATGAAGGCAGAAATCGAGCGTGCAGAGAAGGAAGCGGATATTACTGTCATCATGCCTCAGATGGGAATTGAGTACCAGCTAGAACCGACGGAAGAACAGAAAACACTATACCACAAGATGATTGACTGGGGAGCTGATATTATCTTTGGAGGGCATCCTCACGTCGTTGAAGCTGCTGAAACAGTTGAAAAAGATGGTGACAAAAAACTGATTATCTACTCCATGGGAAATTTCCTCTCAAACCAACGCATTGAAACCATGCAAGACGAGGAAAATGCCAAGTGGACGGAGCGCGGTGTTCTCATGGATGTGACCATTAAGAAAAAAGATGGCAAAACAAGGATTGAAATTGCCAAAGCGCATCCGACTTGGGTTAATCGAACACCTAAAGGGACTTACTCTCCAGAAGGCTATCCGCTCTTCCTCTATCAGACCTATATCCTAGAGGACTTCATCGAGGGAGGTAGTCACCGTGACAAGTTGGACGAAGCGACCAAGGAACGAATTGACACAGCCTATAAAGAAATGAATGAACATGTAGGATTGAAGTGGGACTAGTTTGAATTCAGAGGAAGTAAAATGACGATTAAGATTATTGCGACAGATATGGATGGAACTTTGCTGGATCCGAGAGGTCAGCTGGATCTGCCCCGCTTGGAAAAGATTTTAGATCAGCTAGATCAAAGGGGTATCCGTTTTGTCATTGCGACGGGGAATGAAATCCATCGTATGAGGGAATTGTTGGGACACTTGGCTGAACGAGTGATCCTAGTAGTTGCCAATGGGGCGCGAATTTTTGAAAACAATGAACTGATTCAAGCGCAGACCTGGGATGATGCTATGGTTGACAAGGCTTTAGTTCATTTTAAGGGGAGAGAGTGCCGAGATCAGTTTGTCGTAACAGGTATGAAGGGTGGTTTTGTCAAGAAAGGGACTGTTTTTACAGACCTAGAAAAATTTATGACTCCAGAGATGATTGAAAGACTCTATCAGCGAATGAATTTTGTGGAAGAGTTACAAGCTGACCTCTTTGGTGGAGTGTTAAAGATGAGTATGGTCGTCGGTGAAGAACGTTCTAGTTCTGTTTTGCAGGAAATTAATGCTCTCTTTGATGGTCATGTAAGAGCTGTTTCTAGCGGTTATGGTTGTATCGATATCCTACAGGCTGGTGTTCACAAGGCTTGGGGATTGGAAGAATTACTCAAGCGCTGGAATTTGCAATCGGAACAAATCATGGCCTTCGGTGATAGCGAAAATGATGTTGAGATGTTGGAGATGGCTGGAATTGCTTATGCTATGGAAAATGCAGATGATGAGGCTAAGGCCGTTGCGACTGCCCTGGCACCAGCTAACAGCCAGGGGGGTGTTTATCAGGTCCTAGAAAATTGGTTAGAGAAAGAGGGATAAGGTGGCAGTACAGTTATTAGAGAATTGGCTCCTAAAAGAGCAGGCAAAGATTCAAACCAAGTATCGCGAATTGAATCAAGTTTCTGTTCTAAAGCCAGATATCATCTTTATTGGCGATTCGATAGTGGAGTATTACCCTATGCAAGAGTTGTTTGGGATTGAAAAGACGATTGTCAATAGAGGGATTAGAGGTTACCAGACGAGACTATTATTAGAAAATCTGGATGCCCATCTGTATGGTGATGCTGTGGATCAAATTGTTCTCCTAATTGGAACAAATGATATCGGAAAAGATGTTCCTATGAATGAAGCCTTGGATAATCTTGAGCGTGTAATCCAGTCGATTGTCCGGGATTATCCGCTGTCACAAATAAAGCTTGTTTCTATTCTGCCAGTCAATGAAGGAGAAGAATACAAGCAGACAGTATATATTCGTACCAATGAAAAGATTAGAGAATGGAATAAAGCCTATGAGACTCTGGCATCCGCCTATATGCAGGTAGATTTTGTGCCTGTTTATGATAGTTTGACAGATTCAGAAGGGCAACTTCAATCAGCCTATACAACGGATGGCCTCCATCTAAGTGTAGCCGGTTATCAAGCCTTGTCAGAAGCCTTGAAAACATATCTTTTCTAAAGAATCGACTTAATTTTGCATTTTTGAGTTAGATAAGGTATAATGGTTTTATTGTCTTTTGGGGTCGTTACGGATTCGACAGGCATTATGAGGCATATTTTGCAACCCGTGTGGCGACGTAAACGCTCAGTTAAATATAACTGCAAAAAATAACACTTCTTACGCTTTAGCTGCCTAAAAACCAGCAGGCGTGACCTGATTTGGATTGCTCGTGTTCAATGACAGGTCTTATGATTAGCGAGATACGATCAAGCCTTGTCTAGTGGTTTGATAAGAGATTGATAGACTCGCAGTTCCTAGGCTTGAGTTATGTGTCGAGGAATTGTTAAAACAATACATAACCTATGGTTGTAGACAAATATGTTGGCAGGTGTTTGGACGTGGGTTCGACTCCCACCGGCTCCATTATTCTTTCACAAAACTTTATAAAACGTTGTTAAATCAACGTTTTTTATTTTTGCCTTTGGTATTCCTTGGTATTCTTTTGCGGAAAAGGCAGACTCAAAAACAGTCTTTTCTTTGCAGTTGGTAAAAATCTTCTGAACACTGTTTTTAAAAAAAGAATACAAAAAAGGATACAACAGATGTCGTATCCCCAAAATAATTTTTCTTTTCTACGGAAGACATGGGATTCGAACCCACGCACGCTGTTACACGCCTACCGCGTTTCCAACACGGCCTCTTAAGCCTCTTGAGTAATCTTCCAATGCTTACTAAAATAGTCTACCATAAAGCGCTTCATCTTGCAATAAAAATTTTAGAATTGGCAAAAATGATAGTTTTTGAAAGAAAATGATAAAAAATGCTTGACTTTGTCGGAAATTGTGCTAGAATGAATAGTGTAAACGATAACAGGAGGTGATTAGGTGTTAAAAACTGAGCGGAAGCAACTGATTTTAGAGGAGTTAAATCAACATCATGTAGTTTCCCTAGAAAAATTGGTTAGTCTATTAGAAACATCAGAATCAACAGTACGAAGAGATTTGGACGAGTTGGAGGCGGAAAACAAGCTTCGCCGTGTGCATGGTGGAGCAGAATTACCCCACTCCTTGCAGGAAGAAGAAACCATCCAAGAAAAATCTGTCAAAAACCTTCAAGAAAAGAAATTGCTTGCTCAGAAAGCAGCATCTCTTATCAAGGAAAAAGATGTTATCTTTATTGATGCTGGAACAACGACTGCTTTTTTGATCAAGGAATTGGTTAATAAGGAGATCACCGTTGTGACCAATTCGATTCACCATGCAGTTCAGCTGGTTGAAAAGCAGATTCCAACTGTCATGGTTGGAGGTAGTGTCAAGATGACGACAGATGCTAGCATCGGGGGCGTTGCTCTTAACCAGATTAACCAATTGCACTTTGACCGTGCCTTTATCGGGATGAATGGTGTTGACGATGGTTATTATACGACTCCTGATATGGAGGAGGGAGCCGTTAAGCGTGCTATTTTAGAGAATGCCAAACAAACCTATGTCTTGGTGGATTCGTCAAAGATTGGTCAAACTTGCTTTGCCAAGGTAGCACCACTTAAACGCGCTATTGTCATCACAAGTCAAGGGCATGAGCTCTTGCAGGCCATTAAGAAGAAAACGGAGGTAATAGAGGTATGATTTATACAGTCACACTCAATCCATCCATTGACTATATCGTGCGCTTGGACCAAGTTCAAGTCGGTAGTGTCAATCGTATGGACAGTGATGATAAGTTTGCTGGTGGGAAAGGAATCAATGTCAGTCGTGTTTTGAAGCGCTTGGATATTCCAAATACAGCGACTGGATTTATCGGAGGCTTTACTGGTAAATTTATCACAGATACTCTGGCAGAGGAAGAAATCGAAACACGTTTTGTTCAAGTGGCAGAAGATACTCGCATCAATGTCAAAATTAAAGCAGACCAAGAAACAGAAATCAATGGGACTGGTCCAAATGTTGAGCTCGAACAACTTGAAGAGTTAAAAGCTATTCTTTCAAGTTTGACATCAGAAGATACGGTTGTGTTTGCGGGTTCAAGTGCTAAGAATCTAGGGAATGTTATCTACAAGGATTTGATTGCTTTGACGCGCCAGACTGGTGCGCAAGTGGTTTGTGACTTTGAAGGACAGACCTTGATTGATAGTTTGGACTACCAGCCACTTTTGGTCAAACCAAACAATCATGAACTTGGAGCTATCTTTGGAGTGAAACTGGAAAGCTTAGACGAAATCGAGAAATATGCTCGTGAGTTACTAGCTAAAGGTGCTCAAAACGTCATTATCTCCATGGCTGGGGACGGTGCACTTCTTGTCACATCTGAGGGAGCATACTTCGCCAAACCTATCAAGGGAACAGTCAAAAATTCAGTCGGAGCTGGCGACTCAATGGTTGCTGGATTTACAGGTGAATTTGTCAAATCCAAAGATGCATTAGAAGCCTTCAAATGGGGAGTAGCTTGTGGAACAGCAACGACCTTCTCGGATGACTTGGCAACAGCGGAATTTATTAAAGAAACATATGAAAAAGTTGAGGTAGAAAAACGATGAAAATTCAAGACCTATTGAGAAAAGATGTCATGTTGCTGAATTTGCAGGCAACTGAAAAAACAGCTGTTATCGAAGAGATGATTAAAAGTTTGGTAGATCACGGTTACGTGACGGATTTTGAAACCTTTAAAGAAGGGATTTTAGCGCGTGAAGCTCTCACTTCCACTGGCTTGGGTGATGGAATCGCTATGCCTCACAGCAAGAACTCTGCAGTTAAAGAAGCTACGGTTCTCTTTGCCAAGTCAAACAAGGGTGTTGACTATGAGAGTTTGGATGGGCAAGCAACTGACCTCTTCTTCATGATTGCAGCTCCAGAAGGTGCCAATGATACTCACTTAGCAGCCTTGGCAGAATTGTCTCAATACTTGATGAAAGACGGTTTTGCTGACAAACTTCGTCAAGTAACATCTGCTGACCAAGTCATTGAACTCTTTAATCAAACTTCAGAAAAAGCTGAGGAGCCTGTCCAAGAACCTGCTAATGAATCTGGCGATTTTATCGTAGCTGTTACAGCTTGTACAACAGGGATTGCCCACACTTATATGGCCCAAGAAGCCCTTCAAAAAGTGGCCGCAGAAATGGGTGTTGGTATCAAGGTTGAAACTAACGGTGCCAGCGGTGTTGGAAATCAACTAACTGCAGAAGATATCCGTAAGGCTAAAGCTGTTATCATCGCAGCAGACAAGGCCGTTGAGATGGATCGTTTCGATGGAAAACCTTTGGTTAACCGTCCAGTTGCAGACGGTATCCGTAAGACAGAAGAGTTGATTAACTTGGCTCTTTCAGGAGATGCTGAAATCTACCGTGCTGCTAATGGAGCAAAAGCTGCAACAGCATCTAATGAAAAACAAAGCCTTGGTGGCGCTTTCTACAAACACTTGATGAGTGGTGTATCTCAAATGTTGCCATTCGTTATTGGTGGTGGTATCATGATTGCCCTTGCTTTCTTGATCGACGGAGCTTTTGGTGTGCCACAGGATAGTCTTGGCAATCTCGGATCCTACCATGAGCTAGCTTCCATGTTCATGAAAATTGGTGGAGCAGCCTTTGGCTTGATGCTCCCGGTCTTTGCAGGATATGTAGCCTACTCTATCGCTGAAAAACCAGGTTTGGTAGCAGGTTTTGTGGCTGGTGCTATTGCCAAAGAAGGTTTTGCATTTGGTAAAATCCCTTATGCTGCAGGAGGAGAAGCAACTTCAACACTTGCAGGTGTCTCATCTGGTTTCCTAGGTGCTCTTGTTGGTGGATTTATCGCAGGTGCCCTGGTTCTTGCTATCAAGAAATACGTTAAAGTTCCTCGTTCACTTGAAGGTGCTAAATCAATCCTTCTATTGCCACTTCTTGGAACAATCTTGACAGGATTTGTCATGCTAGCTGTTAACATCCCAATGGCAGCAATCAACACTGCTATGAATGACTTCCTTGGCGGTCTTGGAGGAGGTTCAGCTGTCCTTCTCGGTATCGTTCTTGGTGGTATGATGGCTGTCGATATGGGTGGACCTGTCAATAAAGCAGCTTATGTCTTTGGAACAGGTACGCTTGCAGCGACTGTTTCCTCAGGTGGTTCTGTAGCAATGGCAGCAGTTATGGCTGGCGGAATGGTTCCACCACTTGCTATCTTTGTCGCAACCCTTCTTTTCAAAACTAAATTTACCAAAGAAGAACGCAACTCTGGTTTGACAAACATCATCATGGGCTTGTCATTTATCACTGAGGGAGCGATTCCATTTGGTGCCGCTGACCCAGCTCGTGCGATTCCAAGCTTCATCCTTGGTTCAGCAGTAGCGGGCGGACTCGTTGGTCTTGCAGGAATCAAACTCATGGCGCCACACGGAGGAATCTTCGTTATCGCCCTAACTTCAAATGCCCTTCTCTACCTTGCCTTTGTCTTGGTTGGTGCAATCGTAAGTGGTGTGGTTTATGGTTACCTACGCAAGCCACAAGCATAAAATGGATTAGAATAGAAAGATTGTTACCATTTGGTGCAATCTTTTTCTCTATTCGAAATGGCTGTGAAATATGGTATAATAAAAGAATGGCAAACAAGAATACTACAAAAACAAGACGGAGACCGTCTAAAGCAGAACTCGAAAGAAAACAGGCTATTCAGAGGATGCTGATTTCCTTAGGAATTGCCTTATTGTTGATTATTGCAGCCCTCAAACTTGGCGCGGCAGGTGTCACTCTTTATAATCTCATTCGACTGGTGGTCGGAAGTTTGGCCTATGTGGCTATAGGCGGCCTCCTCATTTATCTTTTTCTATTTAAATGGATCCGCAAGCAAGAGGGACTTCTGTCAGGATTTCTTTGTATCTTCGCTGGCTTGCTCTTGATTTTTGAGGCCTACTTGGTATGGAAATTTGGCTTGGAGCAGTCAGTTCTAAAAGGGACCTTGTCTCAAGTTATGACGGACCTGACTGGTATGCGGGTGACTAGCTTCGCCGGTGGAGGCTTGCTTGGTGTTGGACTCTATATCCCCATATCCTTTCTTTTCTCCAATATCGGATCGTACTTTATTGGAGTTCTCTTGATTCTAGTTGGGGCACTCTTGGTTAGTCCTTGGTCTATTTATGATGTCGCAGCCTTTATTGGAGCTCAGTTCAGATCTTTCATGGAAAAACAGGAACAGAGAAAACAGGAACGCTTCATCAAGAGAGAAGAAGAGAAGGCACGTCAAGAAGCTGAAGAAGCAGCAAGAATTCAGAGAGAACAAGAAGAACAGGATGCGCTACCGCTTCCTCCTGTAGATCCTGAAACGGGGGAAATCTTATCTGAAGTACTAGACTACGATTTCCCTCCAATTCCTGAGGAAGAATTGATCGAACCGGAGATTATCCTCCCTCAAACTGACTTTTATGTTCCAGATGAGGAAGAAGATTTTGAGGATGAAGAGGTTCAGGTTGATTTTTCTGCCAAAGAAGCCCTTGAATACAAACTGCCAAACTTGCAACTCTTTGCGCCAGATAAACCCAAAGACCAATCGAAGGAAAAGAAGATTGTTCGAGAAAATATCAAAATCCTAGAAGAAACCTTTGCCAGCTTTGGAATCAAGGTGACGGTAGAACGGGCTGAAATTGGACCATCAGTTACCAAGTATGAAGTCAAACCAGCAGTCGGTGTTCGGGTTAACCGCATTTCCAATCTGGCAGACGACTTAGCGCTAGCTCTAGCTGCCAAGGATGTTCGGATTGAGGCTCCAATACCTGGTAAATCCTTAGTCGGGATTGAGGTTCCTAACTCTGAAATTGCGACCGTTTCCTTCCGTGAGCTCTGGGAACAGTCTCAGACTAAACCAGAAAATCTCCTCGAAATTCCTCTGGGTAAGGCTGTCAATGGAACGGCTCGCACCTTTGACCTTTCCAAGATGCCCCACCTACTGGTTGCAGGTTCGACGGGATCAGGGAAATCAGTCGCAGTTAATGGTATTATCGCTAGCATTTTGATGAAAGCAAGACCCGACCAAGTCAAGTTTATGATGGTCGATCCTAAGATGGTTGAGTTATCCGTTTACAATGACATTCCTCATCTCTTGATTCCAGTTGTGACTAATCCACGCAAGGCTAGCAAGGCTCTCCAAAAGGTGGTGGATGAGATGGAAAACCGTTATGAACTCTTCGCTAAGGTTGGAGTGCGAAATATCGCTGGTTACAATGCCAAGGTCGAGGAATTTAATAGCCAATCTGAGTACAAACAAGTACCCCTGCCTTTGATTGTTGTCATTGTGGATGAGTTGGCAGACCTCATGATGGTGGCCAGCAAGGAAGTGGAAGATGCCATCATTCGTCTTGGACAGAAGGCGCGTGCTGCAGGGATTCATATGATTCTCGCAACGCAACGCCCATCCGTTGATGTCATCTCTGGTCTCATCAAGGCCAATGTCCCGTCTCGTGTGGCTTTTGCAGTTTCATCAGGTACAGATTCACGCACCATCTTAGACGAAAATGGAGCTGAAAAACTGCTTGGTCGAGGAGACATGCTCTTTAAACCAATTGATGAAAATCACCCAGTCCGTCTACAAGGATCCTTTATTTCGGATGATGATGTTGAACGCATCGTAAACTTCATCAAGGCTCAGGCTGATGCAGACTACGATGAGAGTTTTGACCCAGGAGAAGTTTCTGAAAATGAAGGAGATTTCTCTGATGGTGAAGCTGGTGGCGATCCGCTTTTTGAAGAAGCCAAGGCTCTAGTTATCGAGACACAGAAAGCCAGTGCTTCTATGATTCAGCGTCGTTTGTCAGTTGGATTTAACCGTGCGACCCGCCTGATGGAAGAACTTGAGATGGCAGGTGTTATCGGTCCAGCTGAAGGAACCAAACCGCGAAAAGTATTGCAACAATAAAAAAACAGCTTCTTTCCAAATTTGGAAAGAAGTTATTTTTGTGATTACTGGTTCGTTTTAGTTTCAGAATTCGTCGTATTTGACTGTGTACCGCTATCGCTTGTTTCTTTATTTGTAGCAGGTGTAGAAGAGTCCTGAGTTGTTGTTTTCTGCTCTTCTTTTTTCTCCTCTTTCTTGTTGGATTGAGAAGTTTCTTCTTGCGGGTTATTTTCTTTAGTAGAAGTGTTGTCCTTGTTAGGTGTGGTATTTTCCTGAGGGGATTCCTTTTGAATTTCCTTGACAACAGTTGTTTGGGTTGTTGTCGGTTCTTTTTTATTGTTTTTATTATTATCCATAGCGTTCATAATGGTAATAGTAGCGGTGATTAGGCCAAGGATACTACCGATGGTAGCAATCGTTTTTTGAAAGACAGTAAATCCCTTTTTGATGTGTTCTGTTTTTGGTTTTGATGTTCTACGATAGTTAGACATGATACTCTCCTTTAATTATGATTTATTATACCTCATTTCTTTAAAAAAATCTTAAAAAAAGAGAAACTTCCCTTTCTTGTCGTAAGCTTCGTTTCATGATAAAATAGAAGGAGTGATTTTAGAAAGCGTGAGAAAACATGATCTACTTTGATAATTCGGCAACGACCAAGCCTTATCCTGAAGCACTTGAGACCTATATGCAGGTCGCTTCGAAAATTGTAGGAAATCCATCCAGTCTCCATCGTTTAGGAGACCAGGCAACACGAATTTTAGATGCTTCCCGTCAGCAGATTGCAGATTTGATTGGCAAGAAGAGTGATGAAATCTTCTTTACCTCTGGTGGAACAGAAGGAGATAACTGGGTCATCAAGGGTGTGGCCTTTGAAAAAGCCCAGTTTGGCAAGCACATCATCGTATCAGCTATTGAGCATCCAGCAGTCAAGGAGTCAGCCCTCTGGCTCAAAAGTCAAGGTTTTGAGGTGGATATTGCTCCAGTTGATAGCAGAGGATTTGTGGATGTTGAGGCACTAGCGAATTTGATACGACCTGATACGACGCTTGTTTCAGTCATGGCTGTGAACAATGAAATCGGCTCTATCCAGCCAATTCAAGCTATTTCAAAACTTTTGGCTGATAAGCCAACTATTTCCTTCCACGTTGATGCAGTTCAGGCACTTGCTAAAATTCCAACTGAAAAATACTTGACAGATCGAGTGGATTTCGCGACCTTTTCGAGTCATAAGTTTCATGGTGTTCGAGGAGTTGGCTTTGTCTATATCAAGTCTGGAAAGAAGATTACGCCTCTGTTAACTGGTGGTGGTCAAGAGCGCGATTATCGCTCAACAACTGAAAATGTGGCAGGGATTGCAGCGACGGCCAAAGCTCTCCGTTTGTCTATGGAAAAGTTAGCTGTCTTTGCTAGTAAGACAGGACAGATGAAATCAGTCATTCGCCAAGCGCTTTTGGACTATCCAGATATTCTTGTCTTTTCAGATGAGGAAGACTTCGCCCCTCATATCCTGACTTTTGGAATCAAGGGTGTTCGTGGAGAAGTCATCGTTCACGCCTTTGAAGACTATGATATTTTCATCTCCACAACCTCTGCTTGTTCGTCCAAGGCTGGAAAACCTGCAGGCACCTTGATTGCAATGGGAGTGGACAAGGATAAGGCCCAGTCAGCTGTTCGTCTAAGCCTAGACCTTGAAAATGACATGAGTCAGGTTGAGCAGTTTTTGACCAAGCTAAAATTAATCTACAATCAAACTAGAAAAGTAAGATAGGAGCATTCATGCAGTATTCAGAAATGTTGATTCGCTACGGAGAGTTGTCAACCAAGGGTAAAAACCGTATGCGGTTCATCAATAAACTTCGCAATAACATTTCGGACGTTTTGTCCATCTATCCCCAAGTTAAGGTAACCGCTGATCGCGACCGTGCCCACGTTTACCTCAATGGAGCTGACTATACAGCAGTAGCAGAATCTCTCAAACAAGTCTTCGGAATTCAAAATTTTTCTCCAGTATATAAGGTTGAAAAGTCAGTTGTAAGGCTTAAGGCTGCTGTCCAAGAGATTATGCAGGACATCTACAAGGAGGGTATGACCTTTAAGATTTCTAGTAAGCGTAGCGACCACAACTTTGAACTCGACAGTCGTGAACTCAACCAAACGCTTGGTGGAGCTGTTTTCGACGTAATCCCAACTATTCAAGCCCAGATGAAAAATCCTGATATCACTCTTCAGGTGGAGATTCGTGAGGAAGCTGCTTATCTTTCCTATGAAACTATTCGGGGAGCAGGTGGATTGCCAGTGGGAACTTCCGGTAAGGGGATGCTTATGTTGTCAGGAGGGATTGATTCACCTGTGGCAGGTTATCTAGCCCTTAAACGTGGGGTAGATATTGAAGCCGTTCACTTTGCCAGCCCACCATACACTAGCCCTGGAGCTCTCAAGAAGGCCCAAGATTTGACTCGTAAATTGACCAAGTTTGGTGGCAATATCCAGTTTATCGAAGTTCCTTTCACTGAGATTCAAGAGGAAATCAAGGCCAAGGCGCCAGAAGCCTACCTCATGACCTTGACACGTCGTTTTATGATGCGGATTACTGACCGTATCCGTGAGGTGAGAAAGGGTCTGGTTATCATCAATGGCGAAAGTCTAGGTCAAGTAGCGAGCCAGACCTTGGAGAGCATGCAGGCTATCAACGCTGTGACCAACACTCCCATCATCCGCCCTGTGGTTACTATGGACAAGTTGGAAATCATTGAGATTGCGGAAAAAATCGATACTTTCCAAATCTCTATCCAGCCTTTTGAAGACTGCTGTACCATTTTTGCACCTGATCGTCCTAAGACCAATCCTAAGATAGAGAATGCTGAGAAGTATGAAAAATGGATGGATGTTGAAGGTTTGGTTGAGCGAGCAGTGGCTGGAATTATAATCACTAAGATCACGCCTCAAGCTGAAAAAGACGCTGTCGATGAGTTAATTGATAATCTCCTCTAATAAGAAAAACCAGAAGAATTTAGAATATTAAATGAAAAAAGTTAGTTATTTATCCTTAAAATGGACAATTACTGACTTTTTTTCTATTTTTATGGTATAATAAGATAAAATTTTGAATATAGAGAGTTTTCTGACAATGAATCATTCCTACTTTTACTTAAAAATGAAAGAACACAAACTCAAGGTTCCTTATACAGGAAAAGAGCGTCGTGTGCGTGTGCTCCTGCCAAAGGACTACGAGAAAGACACAGACCGTTTTTACCCTGTTGTTTACTTTCATGATGGGCAAAATGTCTTTTACAGCAAGGAGTCTTTCATTGGTCATTCTTGGAAGATTATTCCGGCTATTAAGCGGAATCCTGACATCAGTCGCATGATTGTTGTTGCTATTGACAATGATGGTATGGGACGAATGAATGAGTATGCGGCTTGGAAGTTTCAAGAATCTCCTATCCCAGGGCAGCAGTTTGGTGGTAAGGGTGTGGAGTATGCTGAGTTTGTCATGGAGGTGGTCAAGCCTTTTATCGATGAAACCTATCGTACCAAAGCTGATCGCCAGCACACGGCTATGATTGGTTCGTCTCTAGGAGGCAATATTACCCAGTTTATCGGACTGGAATACCAAGATCGAATTGGTTGTCTAGGTGTCTTCTCATCTGCTAACTGGCTTCACCAAGAAGCCTTTAACCGCTATATCGAGCGTAAGAAATTGTCGCCTGATCAGCGCATTTTCATCTATGTAGGAACAGAAGAAGCAGACGATACGGACAAGACCTTGATGGCTGGCAATATTAAACAAGCCTACATCGACTCGTCGCTTCGCTATTACCGTGATTTGATTGCAGGTGGAGTAGGCTTGGATAATCTTGTCTTGAAAGTTCAGTCTGGTGCCATCCATAGTGAAATACCTTGGTCGGAAAATTTGCCAGACTGTCTTCGATTTTTTGCAGAGAAATGGTAAGTTAAGAAAGGAGAAAGCCAATGCATATTGAAAACCTCAGCCACTGGAGTGGCAATCTCAACCGTGAAATGTATCTCAACCGTTATGGACATGCTGGGATTCCAGTTGTTGTTTTTGCTTCATCTGGTGGCAGTCACAACGAATACTATGATTTTGGCATGATTGACGCCTGTGCTTCCTTTATCGAGGAAGGGCGCGTCCAATTTTTTACTCTCTCCAGTGTTGACAGTGAGAGCTGGCTAGCCACTTGGAAAAATGGTCATGACCAGGCAGAGATGCATCGTGCCTACGAACGCTACGTGATTGAGGAGGCGATTCCTTTTATCAAGCATAAGACAGGTTGGTTTGATGGCATGATGACGACAGGTTGCTCAATGGGTGCCTACCATGCACTCAATTTCTTCCTCCAGCATCCAGATGTCTTTACCAAGGTGATTGCTCTCAGCGGTGTTTACGATGCGCGTTTCTTTGTCGGCGATTACTACAATGATGATGCTATTTACCAAAATTCGCCAGTAGATTATATCTGGAATCAGAATGACGGCTGGTTTATCGATCGTTACCGTCAGGCAGAAATCGTCGTCTGTACGGGACTTGGTGCCTGGGAACAAGACGGTCTACCATCTTTCTACAAGCTCAAAGAAGCCTTTGACCAGAAACAAATTCCAGCTTGGTTTGCTGAATGGGGACACGATGTCGCCCACGACTGGGAATGGTGGCGTAAACAAATGCCCTATTTTCTTGGACACCTGTATCTATAAAAGGAGTTGCCTATGAATTACCTTGTTATTTCTCCCTACTATCCGCAAAACTTTCAACAGTTTACAATCGAGTTAGCTAATAAAGGCATCACAGTCTTGGGAATTGGTCAGGAGCCTTACGAACAACTAGATGAACCTTTGCGCAATAGCTTGACCGAGTATTTCCGTGTAGACAATCTTGAGGACATAGACGAAGTCAAACGTGCAGTAGCTTTTCTTTTCTACAAGCATGGACCAATTGACCGCATCGAGTCCCACAATGAATACTGGCTTGAGCTGGACGCAACACTCAGAGAGCAATTCAATGTCTTTGGAGCCAAACCAGTGGATCTCAAAAAGACCAAGTTTAAGTCTGAGATGAAGAAACTTTTCCAAAAGGCAGGCGTACCAGTTGTACCCGGTGCTGTTATCCAGACAGAAGCAGATGTAGACCAAGCAGTCGAGGCGATTGGGCTACCAATGATTGCCAAACCGGATAATGGAGTGGGAGCAGCAGCAACCTTTAAGCTTGAGACAGAAGATGATGTAAATCACTTTAAGGCTGAATGGGACCATTCAACCGTGTATTTCTTTGAAAAATTTGTCACTTCTAGCGAAATCTGTACTTTTGACGGACTTGTGGACAAGGATGGCAACATCGTCTTTTCAACGACTTTCGATTACGCCCATACACCACTTGATCTCATGATTTATAAGATGGACAATTCCTACTATGTGCTCAAGGATATGGATCCAAAATTGCGTAAGTATGGTGAGGCCATAGTCAAGGAATTTGGAATGAGAGAACGCTTTTTCCACATCGAGTTTTTCCGTGACGGGGACGACTACATTGCCATTGAGTACAATAACCGTCCTGCAGGTGGTTTTACCATTGATGTTTACAATTATGCCCATTCTTTTGACCTCTACCGAGGTTATGCGGCTATTGTCGCGGGTGAAGAGTTCCCTACATCAGAGTTTGAGCCCCAGTATTGTTTGGCTACATCACGTCGTGCCAATGCCAACTATGTTTATTCAGAAGAGGACCTGCTTGCCAAATACAGCCAGCAATTCAAGGTCAAGAAAATCATGCCAGCAGCCTTTGCAGAGCTGCAAGGTGACTACCTTTATATGCTGACCACTCCGAGCCGCCAAGAGATGGAGCAGATGATTGCAGACTTTGGTCAGCGTCAAGAATAACGATTAGGATGAAAGGAGTTTGACTTCTTTTGTCCTTTTCTTAAAGATAAGTTAAATAAAGCGTTTTCCAGAGATTCTTTTAGAAAATCGGTTGCGAAAAGGCCTAAAAATTGATAGAATAAGGATTGTCTAAAAAAAATTAAGGAGAATCTATCAAATGGATTTTACATGGGCTATTAAATATGCCACTGAATTTTTGGGAACTGCTATTTTGATCATTCTTGGAAATGGTGCAGTTGCCAACGTTGAACTTAAAGGTACGAAAGGTCACCAAAGTGGCTGGCTCGTTATCGCTGTTGGTTATGGTATGGGGGTTATGATCCCAGCCTTGATGTTCGGTAACGTTTCTGGTAACCACATCAACCCAGCTTTCACTCTTGGACTTGCTGTTAGCGGACTTTTCTCTTGGGATCAAGTACCGTTTTACATCCTTGCGCAAGTTTTGGGGGCAATTTTTGGTCAAGCTTTAGTTGTAGCGACTCACCGTCCTTATTACTTGAAAACAGAAAACCCAAACAATATCTTGGGTACCTTCTCAACGATTTCAAGCATCGACCACGGTACAAAAGAATCACGTTTCGCAGCAACGGTTAATGGTTTCCTCAATGAGTTTGTAGGTTCATTTGTTCTTTTCTTTGCAGCACTTGGTTTGACTAAAAATTTCTTCGGTGCTGAGGTTCTTCAATACATGAAACAAATGGCTACTCAAGCTGGTCAAACTGTTGACTTAAGTGAATTGGCAGTAAAAGCTCAAGTAGCACCACACACAGCTGCTGGACTTTCAGTTGCTCACTTGGCACTTGGTTTCCTAGTGATGGCCTTGGTAACTTCACTTGGTGGACCTACTGGACCTGGTTTGAACCCGGCTCGTGACTTCGGACCACGTCTTCTTCACGAACTCCTTCCAAAATCAGTTCTTGGTCAACACAAGGGTGATTCAAAATGGTGGTATGCATGGGTTCCAGTTGTAGCACCAATCGCAGCTGGTATTGCAGCAGTAGCAGTCTTTAAACTACTTTACCTATAATAAAATGAAACTGGGGAACCCCAGTTTTTTTATCGGAAATTTTTGTAAAAAATTCTAGAATTTAAGTGGAATAGCTTGTAAAAAATCCTAAAATCCTTTAAAATAAAAGAGTTGGAGGAAGCTATGAATGCAAATCAAATGATACAAATTATTCCGACTTTGAAGGTCAATAACCGAAAATTAAATGAAACATTTTACATTGAAGCTCTTGGGATGAAGCCCTTGTTAGAAGAATCTGCTTTCCTTTCACTTGGTGACCAATCAGGTGTTGAGAAGTTGATTCTTGAAGAGGCTCCCAGTATGCGTACTCGGAAAGTTGAAGGGCTTAAGAAGTTAGCTAGACTCTTGGTAAAAGTTAAGAGTCCTTCTGAAATTGAGGATCTTCTGTCACAGATGGAGTCTCTTCCTCGCTTGTTTAAAGGAAGCTGTGGGTATGCTTTTGAGATTGTTTCTCCTGAACAGGATGTGATTCTTGTTCATGCGGAAAATGATATAAGAGATTTGGTTCCACTGGAAACTGTTCCTGAATTTTCTTCAAATACAGGTATAAAATACTTGAGTCAATTTGAGATTTCTATGGAGTTGCGTCTGCCTGAGGGAATAGAGAGTTTACTTGATTCCGAAGTAGTAGCTAAGGCAATTAGCTTTACCAAAGGGGAAGGTCCAGATTTGACTGTTGAAAACAATGTTACCTGGGACTTGTCTATGCTGAAATTTTTAGTAAAGAATTTTGATTTAACCAGTCTTCGTCATAAATTTGAAAAGACAGGCTATTTTGTTCCCAAGTCTGAAAAATTCTTCCTTGGTAAAGATACCAATAATATCGAATTGTGGTTTGAAGAAGCATGAAGTGGGAAAAAATTCTAAGAAAAATAGAAAATCAAATCGAGGCAGGGGTCTATCCCGGGGCCTCTTTTGCGTATTTTAAGGATGGTGAATGGAGAGAATTTTACCTAGGATTGAGTGACCCCGAGAAAGGTTTGAAAACAGAGTTGGGACTGGTCTATGACCTAGCTAGTGTGAGTAAGGTTGTGGGAGTAGGGACAGTCTTTACCTTCTTGTGGCAGCAAGGTAAATTAAATATTGATCGACCAGTGACAGATTTTTTACCTGAGTGTGATTATCCTGATATCACTATACGACAACTTCTGACACATGCTACAGACTTAGATCCTTTTATACTCAATCGGGACCAGTTAAGTGCTGAGGAGTTAAGAGAAACCATGTTTCACCTCAACAGACGAAATCAGTCTGCTTTTCTATACTCAGATGTTCACTTTTTACTCTTGGGCTTTCTTTTGGAAAAAATCTTTGAACAAGACTTGGATCAGATTATAGAAGAACAAGTTTTGAACCCATGGGGAATGACGGAAACCAAGTTTGGCCCCGTAGAGTATGCTGTACCAACAGTGAGAGGAGTGGAAGCCGGAAATATCCACGATCCCAAAGCTCGTCTTTTAGGAAAACATGCTGGAAGTGCTGGTTTATTTTCAACTGTTAAAGATTTGCAAATCTTTCTGGAACATTACTTGAAAGATGATTTTGCTGAAAACTTGAGCCGAAATTACTCTCCCTTAGATGATAAAGAGCGTTCGCTAGCTTGGAATCTGGAGGGAACCTGGCTCGACCATACGGGCTATACAGGTACCTTCATCATGTGGAATCGAGAGATACAGGAAGCCGCTATCTTTTTATCCAATCGAACGTATGAGAAGGATGAGCGTGCCCAGTGGATAATCGATCGAAACCAAGTCATGGATATGATTCGTAGGGGAGAGTAGGGAGAAAGCATGTCAAAAACCGTAAAAGGAACTCTATATACAGTAGTGGCAGGGATTGCTTGGGGCTTGTCTGGAACCAGTGGCCAATACCTGATGGCACATGGGATTTCCGCTCTAGTCTTGACCAATCTGCGACTTATCATTGCAGGATTAGCTCTGGTGTTTTTAACCTATGCGAATGCAAAGGATAAACTCTTTGCTTTTTTAAAAGACAGAAAAAGCCTTTTATCTCTGCTGTTGTTTGCCTTGTTTGGACTTTTCTTAAACCAGTTTGCCTATCTTTCTGCCATTCAGGAAACCAATGCTGGAACGGCTACGGTTCTCCAGTATGTATGTCCTGTTGGGATCTTGATTTATACCTGTATCAAGGACAAGGTGGCGCCTACTCTGGCTGAGATTATTTCGATTGGTTTAGCAATTGGAGGAACTTTTCTTATCGCGACGCATGGGGAACTTGACCAGTTGTCTGTCACACCTGCCGGTCTTTTCTGGGGACTCTTTTCTGCCTTGACCTATGCCCTTTATATCATTCTTCCTATTACTTTGATTAAGAAGTGGGGAAGTATTTTGGTGATTGGTGTGGGCATGGTTATTTCTGGTGTTGTGGCTCTTCCCTTCACAGGAGTTTTGCAGGCCAGCATACCGACCAGCTTGAATTTTCTTTTTGCATTTGTTTGCATTATCATCATTGGCACGGTCTTTGCCTATACAGCTTTTCTAAAGGGAGCTAGTCTGATAGGACCAGTTAAGTCTAGTTTATTGGCTTCCATAGAGCCAATTTCAGCCGTTTTCTTTGCCTTTCTGATTATGAAGGAACAATTCTATGCGATTGATTTTGTCGGTATGGCCATGATTTTACTTGCAGTAACCATCATTTCTTTGAAAGATTTGTTGATAGAAAACAAACGGAAGGTTGAATGAGAAACTAGTTACTCGTAAAAAGTGGTTGTTTTGAATATCCTATCGAAATACTGATCAAGGATAAGGAATGGGAGTGGAATTTTATAAAATTTTAAGTTTCTTTTCTTACAATAAACCAATCTTTAACTGCTAGAAGGAGGAGATATGAAAATTTTACAAAGCATTCACCCAACTAAGCCCCTGCGCTACTTGAGATGGTTTGACATTTTGATTATCACAGTTCTAATGTTTGGCCTGTTTATCATTCGTTCAACGGAGCTCTTTTTAGCAAGTATGTTTCCGACAGGTTTGTCAACTACAATGAATACGGCAAGTGATACTGTCGGCGAAGGAGCAGCCTATTCCAGCAACTTCACCTTGCAAGTGATACTTCTGACCTTGGCCTTGCTTTACCTTTTGATTCGGAATTATGATTTCAAACAACTTCCTATTCGTTGGACCTGGTCCCTTCTCTTTTGGGTTCCTTTTATATTTGCCATTATGGGATTGTTTGGAGACTTGGTGACGACACTAACTGGTGAATACAATTACTTTAATCCAGCCCTTTTTGCCCACATAGATCCCATGGAAGTTATACGGAAGTTCCTAGCGCTTAGTCCGATGGCAATTGCCTATGCCTTGCTGAATGGCTTCTATGAAGAGTTTTTCTTTCTAGGGTTGTTGATCTCAGTGAAAGAAAAGCACAAGTGGCGGGTTTTGTTTTATTCTACCCTCATTCGGATTTCTTTTCACACTTATCAAGGATTGGTGTGGGCACTGGTTATTGGTGTAGTTTATGGTTTATTCTATTATTTTCTATACAAGTATAAGGTTAAAAATCTTTTGCCATTTTTCCTCATGCATGCTCTGGCAGACATGTTTGGTTCTAGCCTCATGTATCTCTTGATTGCCTGGGGAAGGTAAGAATCAGAAAAATCCACTCAACTGAGTGGATTTTGTGTGTATAGATGACTAGTCTTTATTTTCGTATGGTAAGATCAAGTTTAAGATGATACCTGTCATAGCTGATAGGGCAGTACCTGAAAGGGTAACTGGTCCTACTTTGAGGATGGCTCCACCAAGTCCAAGAACCAACATAGCACTAGCAATGATGAGGTTACGCATTTGACTGAAGTCAACACGTTCCTTAATCAAAACTTTTAGACCGTTGCTGGCGATAACTCCGTAGAGAAGGATGGACATGCCACCGAGCACAGCATTTGGAATGGTTGAAATCAAGGCAGTGAATTTACCTAGGAAGCTAAGAGCAATGGCGATAAAGGCTGCGTTACGGATAACAGATACAGAAGCGATACGAGTCATCCCGATAACCCCTGTATTTTCACCGTAAGTCGTATTAGCTGGTCCACCGAGGAAGGCAGATACAGATGTCGCGATACCGTCACCGAGAAGTGTACGGTGAAGACCTGGTTCTTTCAGGAACTGACGGCCACAGATTTGGCTTAAGACGGTATGGTCACCGATGTGTTCTGAAATGGTCACGATAGCGATTGGCAAGATGGCGATTGTTTCAGGACCGAAGTAGAGGTTATACTCTTTGAAGGCTCCGCCTGTACTAAATGGTAAGTAGAAACCAGGGATTTCAAACCAGTTAGCTTCTAGGACTGGGGTAAAGTCAACCAAACCAAGCATCATAGCGAAGATGTAACCACCGATAATGGCAAAGAGGAAAGGAATAATACGAAGGAAGCCTTTTCCTTTTGTATTGATAAAGGCGGCAATCAAGAACGTAACAACAGCTACAAGAGCATTTTTCCAATTTCCATCTGCTACAAGTCCAGCGTTAGTAACTGCTGAACCTGCAAGTCCGAGACCGATAACGATGATCATAGGACCGATAATGATTGGTGGCAAGAGTTTATCAATCCATTTTGTACCTGCAAAACGAACACTTGCTGCTACAAGGACATAAACTAAACCAGTCAGGATAACCCCAGTTTGAGCAGCAGAGACGTCACCACCCATTTCTTTCATGGCTAAAGACATAGCCGTGATAAAGGCGAATGAAGAACCTAGATAAACTGGAACCTTAAAGCCAGTCGAAATCATGTAGATGAGTGTCCCAACGCCTGAAGCAAAAAGGGCAACAGATACAGGCATTCCCAAAATCAATGGTACCAAGATGGTCGCACCGAACATGGCGAAAACGTGCTGGAAGCTGAGGAGAATGCCTTTTCCAGCTGAAGGACGTTGGTCAACGTCTAGTAACAAATCAACAGTTGATTCCTGTTTCATAAAAACCTCACTTTTGGGCATCAAAAAAGAGCCCATTATTTTACAGCAATAGGCTCTCAGAGTAAGACTTCTTTAAAATAGATTATTCCATTCTTAAAGAACTTCATATATATCCGCGTCTTCGTCACCTCACAGGATGACATTAAAAACCTTTGCTTAGGATAGTATAGCAGAAAAAAATGATTTTGTAAATCATTTTTTCCCGAGCCTAGAAATGCAAGAGCGAGGTTAATTTTGTAAACGAATTTTTCCCGAGCCTAGAAATAAGAAAGCGAGGTTGATTTTGTAAATTGTTTTCTGAACTTTAAACAAGGGCGCGCTATTGATAGGATTAAAGCGGGCGTTTGTTGGGCATGCCAGCCTTTCTTGGGTACTTGTTAGGCGTCTCCTTTTTCTTTTCTACCACCGTGATGTAGCGCGAATCTCCATTTGGCAGGGCATAGCTGAGGTTGTCCTCTACCTTACTAAAGAGGAGGTTGAGGGCATTTTTGGCTTCTAGTAATTCCTCGGGCGCATTGCTGGCCTTGAGTGCCAATAGTTTTCCACCGACTTTAAGGTAGGGAATGGTCAGTTCAGACAAGACCTGCATGCGAGCAACTGCGCGAGCCGTCACCATATCAAACTGGGCACGAAAGTTTTTGTCTTGGGCAAAGTCTTCTGCACGACCATGGTAGAAGTGAACACCATCCAGCTCCAGCTCCTGAGCCAAAAGCTGAAGGAAGTTGATGCGCTTATTTAGCGAATCAATGATGGTCACATCCAGCTGAGGATAGAGAATTTTCATGGGCAGACTTGGAAATCCTGCCCCAGCCCCGATATCAAGAAGTTTGATAGTTTCATTTGAAATCAAACCCTGCAGGATGGGAGCAATCGAATCATAAAAATGTTTGAGATAAACTTCTTCCTTGTCTGTAATAGCCGTCAAATTAATCTTTTCATTCCACTCGACCAAGAGTTCAAAATACCGTTCAAACTGCTTTTTTTGCTGGTCAGAAAGTGGAAGATTTTGCTCAGCTAGTAGGCTGTAAAATGTTTCTGGTTTCATAGTTTTTTCCTTCTCTAGTATCATCTTATTTTACCATATTCATTAAAATTTTGATATACTGGTATTAATCTAAAAGCAGAAAGGAATAAGATTATGACTTGGATTATTCTTGGAGTTTTGGCTCTGATTGTTATTTTTGTGATTGTTAGCTATAACGGTTTGGTTAAAAATCGTATGCAGACCAAGGAGGCTTGGAGCCAGATAGATGTTCAGTTGAAGCGTCGTAATGATCTCCTCCCAAACTTGATTGAAACAGTCAAAGGCTATGCGAAATATGAAGGTTCTACCTTGGAAAAAGTAACAGAACTTCGTAGACAAGTAGCCGCAGCAACTTCGCCGGCAGAAGCTATGAAGGCCAGTGATGCTCTTACTCGCCAGATTTCTGGTATCTTTGCGGTAGCAGAGAATTACCCAGACTTGAAAGCTAGTGCTAACTTTATCAAATTGCAAGAAGAGTTGACTAATACAGAAAATAAAATTTCTTACTCACGCCAACTCTACAACAGTGTTGTCAGCAACTACAATGTAAAACTTGAAAGCTTCCCAAGTAATATCATCGCGGGACTATTTAGCTTTAAAGCTGCAGACTTCCTTCAAACACCAGACGAGGAAAAGGCAGTTCCTAAAGTTGACTTTAGCGGTTTAGGTGACTAAGATGTTGTTTGATCAAATTGCGAGCAATAAACGAAAAACCTGGATTTTGTTGCTGGTTTTCTTCCTACTCTTGGCCTTGGTTGGTTATGCTGTTGGCTATCTCTTCATGCGTTCAGGTCTTGGTGGTATGATTATTGCCTTGATTATTGGTCTTATCTACGCTCTGACCATGATCTTTCAATCGACAGAGATTGTCATGTCTATGAATGGGGCGCGTGAGGTTGATGAACAAACAGCACCAGACCTCTACCATGTAGTGGAGGATATGGCTATGGTCGCTCAGATTCCCATGCCACGTGTTTTCATCATTGAGGATTCTTCTTTAAATGCCTTTGCAACAGGTTCGAATCCGCAGAATGCAGCAGTCGCAGCCACTTCGGGTCTTCTGGCTATCATGAATCGTGAGGAGCTAGAAGCTGTTATGGGTCATGAGGTCAGCCATATCCGAAACTACGATATCCGCATTTCGACCATTGCTGTTGCCCTTGCCAGTGCCATTACCCTTCTGTCTAGTATGGCAGGTCGTATGATGTGGTGGGGAGGTGCAGGTCGCAGACGAAGTGACGACGATCGTGATGGAAATGGTTTAGAGATTATCATGCTTGTCATCTCTCTCTTAGCCATTGTTCTGGCACCTCTCGCTGCAACCTTGGTGCAACTAGCTATTTCCCGTCAGAGGGAATTTTTGGCGGATGCATCTAGTGTGGAGCTGACCCGCAATCCTCAAGGGATGATCAATGCGCTGCGCAAGTTGGACAATAGTGAGCCGATGCATCACCATGTTGACGATGCCAGCAGCGCTCTTTATATCAATGATCCTAAGAAAGGTGGCGGACTACAAAAACTCTTTTATACCCACCCACCTATCTCAGAGCGAATCGAACGCTTGAAACAAATGTAAAAAAATCCAGAGGTCGTCTCTGGATTTTTGCTTTTAGTATTTCGCTTTTAACTTGTTATCTTACCAAAAAATAGTATAATATATGTAATTCTATATAATTGAGGTGAATGATGTATAAGCGCTGGATGACGTTTTTCTTGATTTTGATTTTTATGCCGATTCATTTGAGTATAGCAGAGAAAATCATGCGAACAAATTCATTAACGTTATCAATCCTTTTTACCCTTGTTGAACTTGCAATATTTTTATATGTAGGAAAAAAGTATGACTTATTTCACATTCGGAAAATCTACCTAAAAGATATTTTTAAATGTTTTCTTTCATACACCTTGCTTTTTCTGTTTTATATTTTGGTCAATTTTTTAGGCCCTACCCAATCAGAGACAACTCAAGCTGTGCAAAGTTTATCACTTTCATGGTCTGTACTTTTTGTGGATCTCTGTGTTTTGGCACCTGTCACGGAAGAAATCTTTATGCGAGGTATGTTACAGGGGATAGTATTTAAGAATACATATTTTGCCTTGTTTGCCACATCGCTTCTTTTTGCTTATCTGCATGGTCCCTATACTATTCCTAGCTTTATCACCTATTTAGGTATGGGATTTGCATTTGGGATAAGGTATAAGACTTCTGACAACCTATGGAATTCCATTCTTTTACATGTCCTCAATAATCTGGTTGCATTTTGCTTTTTGTATATGAGATAATGCTACATTAGAATGCTTTGAGCTGTAAGATAGTAAAGAATGATTTCTAGCTTATACAATTTAAACAAAAGCCAGAGCATAATCTGTCACGTAGATGATGCCAGCAGCGCTCTTTATATCAATGCTCCTAAGAAAGACGTATGTAAAAAAATCCAGAGAAGTCTCTCTGGATTTTTGCTATGTTCAACATTTATAAATCTTGTAAAGCAACAACTTCCAAACCATTTTCTGTCAAACAATAGATACTCGTACAGACCTCTTTTAAGAAGCGTCTGTCATGCGAAACAGTGATCAGACCACCAGGATAAGAGGCAAAGAGTTTTCTGATTTCAGGTTGAGAAGTAGGAGAAAAATTTCGTGTAGGCTCATCCAGAAGGAGAAAGTTTGGTTTGCGTAACACTAAATCCAAAAGTAGGAGTTTGCCCTGTTGACCACCAGATAAGGAGCGAATTTGGTGCTGCATTTCTGGATAGCTGAAATTGAGACTGGCTAAGTGAGATTGGATTTTCTGTAGTTCCTCTTTTTGTCCAGTTTGGCTGAGGTATTCTACTGGGGATAAATCTAATTGCAGTTTTTTATGGTAATCTTGTGGCATAAAACCAAACGAAACCTCTCTTTTGGCGCTTAGTTGTTGCTGAAACTTGGCTAACAGAGTTGATTTTCCAACACCATTTGGGCCGATGATACCAATTTTATCTTGACCACGGACAGTTAGTTGTAACTCCTGAGCTAAAACGCGCTCGCCAATGGATAAATTTTCCTTTTCCAGTTGGATTAAGACTTTAGAAGCCGATAATGGTTGGATATCTGAGAAGAAGAGTTGGATTTGTTCTTCTTCAAGTGGCTTTTGGGTCATGGACTGAGCTTCCTTTTCAAAGCGTTTTTCTTGAGAGAGAACATTTTTCATCTTTTTAGCCAATAGGCGACCGGCAACATCATTTTTAGTGTTACGTAAGGCAGTTTCTACATTTTGTTTGACTCGGCGATGCTTTTCCATGGTTTTATCATAGGCTCTCTGGTCGTTAGCAGCTTGCTGGCTTTGTCTGGCAAAACTAGCCTTTCTCTGCTCACTGTAGCGATCATAGTCTAAATGCTCTACAAGCGTTTCCGCTTCTTTCCGATGCTTGACCAGTCGCAAGTGGACAATAGTATCTGCCGTATGAGAAAGAAAGTCTTCATCATGGGAAATGAAAATAACAGTTTGCCTAATCTTTTGAATCTGACTTTTTAGCCAATCAACCGTTTCAAGGTCTAGGTCATTTGAAGGTTCATCTAAAAATAGAATCTCAAAAGGCTTTGCTAACTCGTGGATGAGCTGAATTTTCAAAGCTTCGCCCCCTGATAGACTGCCAATTTCTTGGTCGCTGGCAAAACGGTCGCTATCAAAGTGCAACTCCTCCGCCAAACGATAAAGAATGCTGTAGTCTAAATCAGCAGAATCCAAAAAGAAGTAGTCGTGAAGAGATCTTTTTTTCAGGTCCTCAGCTAGCTTTTGAGGAATGTAGGCCAGTGATTGACAATCAGAATGGATATCGCCCTTGATAGTAAAATCAGGTAATGCTTCCCCCATTAAAGCTCGTAGTAAGGTCGATTTGCCGTTTCCCTCTTCGCCGATAATAGCAACCTTTTCCCCGTCTTGGATAGTCATGGTTAGGTCAGATACAAGATCTCGTAGATCTTTGTTTTGCGTGATGGTCAGGTGATTGATTTTTATCATATTGTTGCCCTTTCTAGAATGTCCATAGTGCATAACAAAAAGCTCTACTTTACCTAGTAGAGCCCAAAGTCACTGTCAAAAACTCTATTATCCTCGTTGAAAAGCTCGTCAAACTAGCTTGGAGCTGACTAACCCAACCCAAGAGGAGCATAGCTTTCTAGTTTTTTGATTTTCAATGAGGATAAAGTACCAGAAAATCCAGTACAAAAAGAGCACACAAAAAGAGACAAAAACAAGATCTACTAAATAAAGTTTCTTTATTTGATAGACTTAGTTGTTCATGTCTCCCTTACCTCCGAGTATTAGTACCTCTATCCTATACCTTTAAGGAAATTTTGTCAATAGAAAATCCAAAATTCTAAAATCTAAAATCCAAAAACAGGTCCATAGAGAGTCAATACGTGTTTGACATGTTCGTAGTGGAACTTGTCATAGTTGCGCCAAGCAGCACGAGCTTGATCGTTTAGTTTTAGGCTACCCAGTCCAATCAGAAGACTGGTACGTTGGTAAAATTTCTCAAGGTCGATTAAGATACTGTTGTCCAGCTTTTCTGCTTTTTTTAGTTCCTTAAGAGTAGTGTTCAGCAGCTCTTGCAGTCGAAGATCATCGGCTGTTCCTTGTTTGCAGCTTTGGTAGCTTTTATTTAACTCGGAAAGGAGTTGGTAAGCTTCAGTGATGAGTGCTTTGTCTTCCATGTGAGCATCCTCCTTGCTCTTATGTATTCTTGCCTATAGTATAGCACTAATAGGAAAGTTTGTCATAGTAAATATGTTAAAAAATGAGATTTTAATATCAAAGTTTGGAAGGCTGACTTGTAGCCTTTTCATGGTATAATCAAGTGAGTACATCTTTATGGAGGAAATATGAAGTTAAACATTCAAGAAATTCGTAAGCAGCCTGAAGGCCTGAATTTTGAACAAGCTTTAGACCTGGCAGCAGACTTGCGTAAACGAAATCAAGAAATTTTAGATGTCAAAGATATCCTTGCAGTGGGAAAGGTGCAGTATGAAGACCGTATGTATTTCCTAGATTATCAGTTATCTTATACCATCGTTCTTGCTTCCAGTCGCAGTATGGAGCCAGTTGAATTGGCTGAGTCATATCCAGTGACAGAGCTCTTCATGGAAGGAGCAACCAACCAACTGGATCAAGAAGTTTTAGACGATGACTTGGTCTTGCCTATCGAAAATGGGGAAATCGACCTTGCTGAGAGCGTTTCCGATAATATCTTGCTAAACATTCCAATCAAGGTCTTAACGGCAGAAGAAGAAGCTGGCCAAGGTTTTGTGTCTGGAAATGACTGGCAAATCATGACTGAGGAAGAATACCAAGCCCAACAAGCAGTCAAGAAAGAAGAAAACAGTCCATTTGCAGGCTTGCAAGGACTATTTGACGGAGACGAATAATGGTTTTGTCAAAAAAACGAGCGCGAAAGGTGCTAGAAGAAATCATTGCCCTCTTCCCAGACGCCAAACCCAGCCTTGATTTTCGCAATCATTTTGAACTCTTGGTTGCGGTCATGTTGTCAGCTCAGACGACAGATGCTGCTGTCAACAAGGCTACGCCAGCCCTCTTTGCAGCTTTTCCAACGCCTCAAGCCATGTCCGTAGCGACTGAAAGTGAAATTGCTTCACACATTTCTCGTCTGGGACTTTATCGAAACAAGGCCAAGTTTCTCAAAAAATGTGCCCAACAGTTACTAGACGATTTTGATGGTCAGGTTCCTCAGACTCGCGAGGAATTAGAAAGTCTAGCAGGTGTTGGACGCAAAACAGCTAACGTAGTCATGAGTGTGGGCTTTGGAATTCCAGCCTTTGCAGTGGATACCCATGTTGAACGTATCTGCAAACATCACGATATCGTCAAAAAATCAGCTACGCCACTTGAAGTAGAAAAACGTGTCATGGATATTCTGCCACCAGAGAAATGGTTGGCAGCCCATCAAGCCATGATTTACTTTGGACGGGCTATCTGTCATCCAAAGAACCCAGAATGCGATCACTATCCCCAATTATATGATTTTAGTTCGTTATAAGATAAAAATTTTTTGTTTTTTTCTTGCATTGATCCTTTCTTTGTGATATAGTAATAACAATAAAATATTCCTTTAAACCTGTCCCGTGAGGCAGGCAAGGAGTCGGATCAATAGATAGCAGAAGTCTATACTCTTTACAGTAGAGCTGGCTTGGCTATACATTCTGAAGTCTCCTTGTTAAGGAGACTTTTCTTTTTGGAGGTTTGTCATGAGGACAAAAGAAGTTGTAGACGAATTGACCGTCAAACGAGCGATTACTCGGATTACCTACGAGATTATTGAGCGAAACAAAGATTTGAATAAAATCGTTTTGGCTGGTATTAAAACGCGAGGTGTCTTTATCGCTCGCCGTATCCAAGAACGTTTGGAACAGTTAGAATCTCTTTCAGTTCCAGTGGTAGAACTGGATACCAAGCCTTTCCGTGACGATGTCAAAAGTGGAGAAGATACCTCTGTAATCTCTGTTGATGTGACAGATCGGGAAGTCATCTTGGTGGACGATGTACTCTACACTGGTCGGACTATCCGAGCTGCTATTGACAATATTGTTAGCCATGGTCGCCCTGCTCGTGTGAGTTTGGCAGTCTTGGTTGATCGTGGTCATAGAGAACTTCCAATCCGTCCGGACTATGTTGGAAAAAACATCCCAACCAGTCGTTCTGAAGAAATCATCGTAGAGATGACAGAACTAGATGGACAAGACAGAGTACTAATCACAGAACAAGCCTAAAACACTAAAAGGAGTAAAAAAATGTCAGAAAATCAACAAGCTTTGCAACATGTCGTTTCAATGGAAGATCTTACTGTAGAACAAGTAATGAAATTGATCAAACGAGGAATCGAATTTAAAAACGGAGCGAGTGCTTCTTATGAGGAACAGCATATCGTTTCCAACCTTTTCTTTGAAAGTTCAACTCGTACCCACAAATCCTTTGAGGTAGCAGAACTGAAACTTGGACTTGATCTTTTGGATTTCGATGTAAAGACCAGTTCAGTGAATAAGGGTGAAACACTCTATGACACGATCTTGACGCTTTCTGCACTAGGAGTGGATGCCTGTGTCATTCGTCACCCAGAGGTGGACTACTACAGAGAATTGATTGCTAGCCCGACCATCACAACTTCGATTATCAATGGTGGGGACGGTTCAGGGCAACACCCTAGTCAAAGTTTGCTTGATTTGATGACAATTTATGAAGAATTTGGACATTTTGAAGGTCTTAAGGTGGCTATCGCTGGCGACCTCAACCACTCACGGGTAGCTAAGTCTAATATGCAAATCCTTAAACGCTTGGGAGCGGAGCTTTACTTTGCAGGTCCTGAGGAATGGAGAAGTGAGGAGTTTGAACATTACGGTCGCTTTGTATCAATTGATGAGGTGATTGATCAAGTAGATGTTATGATGTTTCTTCGTGTGCAGCATGAACGTCATGAAATTGTGACAGGATTTTCAAAAGAAGACTATCATAACCAGCATGGTTTGACACAAGAACGCTATGACCGCTTGAAAGAAAAAGCAATCCTTATGCACCCAGCTCCAGTCAATCGTGATGTGGAAATCGCTGATCACTTGGTAGAAGCACCGAAATCACGTATTGTTCAGCAAATGACCAACGGTGTCTTTGTCAGAATGGCAATTTTAGAATCTGTGTTGGCCTATAGAAAAGCAAAATAAGGCACAAAGCGTTAAAAGATGTCTGAGAGCATCAACGAGAGGTGAGTAGATGAAAAAACGACTTCTAGTATTAGAAGATGGTACAGTATTTGAAGGCAAGGCCTTCGGAGCAGATATTGATGTAACAGGGGAAATCGTCTTTAACACAGGGATGACTGGTTACCAAGAATCCATTACTGACCAGTCTTACAATGGACAAATCTTAACCTTTACCTATCCTTTGGTGGGAAATTATGGAATTAACCGTGACGACTACGAGTCAATCACTCCTACCTGCAAGGGAGTAGTAGTTTTTGAAGAAGCGCGTAGAGCCAGCAACTGGCGCAATCAAATGACCTTGGATGAATTCTTGAAAGCCAAGAAAATCCCAGGTATCTCAGGAATTGATACCCGGGCTTTGACAAAAATTATCCGTAAGCATGGTACCATGCGTGCAACCCTTACGCATGTTGGTGATACGATGGACCATATCATAGACCAGCTCCAAGCGACAGTTCTACCGACAGATAATATCAAGCAAGTCTCTACTAAGACAGCTTATCCTGCTCCTGGAGTTGGATTGAGTGTCGTATTGGTAGACTTTGGACTTAAACACTCCATCTTACGCGAACTATCTAAGCGTAACTGTAATGTGACCGTTGTTCCATACACAACAACAGCAGAAGAGATTCTCCATCTCCATCCTGACGGAGTCATGTTGTCAAACGGTCCAGGAAATCCAGAAGATGTTCCTCAGGCACTGGATATGATTCGTGGTGTGCAAGGGAAGATTCCAATCTTTGGTATCTGTATGGGACATCAACTTTTTGCTATGGCAAATGGTGCTAAGACCTACAAGATGAAGTTTGGTCACCGTGGATTTAACCACGCGGTGCGTGAAATTGCAACAGGCCGAGTAGACTTTACTAGCCAGAACCATGGTTATGCAGTTAGCCGTGAGGATTTGCCAGAGCATTTGATTATTACCCACGAAGAAATCAATGACAAGTCAGTTGAGGGTGTGCGTCACAGATACCAACCAGGTTTCTCTGTGCAATTCCACCCAGATGCAGCTCCAGGACCGCACGATGCAAGCTATCTCTTTGATGAATTTATCGAAATGATGGAGTCGTTTAAATCTGCTAATCGCTGATATAATAAACTCTGTCAGAGACTTGTCGAACAAAAAGGCAAGTCCTTTCTTTTAGTTGAGCAATGAGATGCTGAAAATTTTTACACTTGATTTATTATTGAAAAATCATCGGAGAATTTATGTAACTGAACACGGACGGAAAGCTCGGAATTTAGAGAAACCAACTTGGATTGTCAATCCTTCCTTGGTTTCCTAAAATTCAATCGCTTTCTATTCGTCCTTTGTATCTTATTTAATGTCGCTCTGTGAGGCGACGAATAGAAAGGCAGGTCGTTTCTTTTAGTCGCTATTAGGCGAACTAAAAACTCCCTGCACTAGATTTTTTACCGAAAAATATCGTTTCGCTAAAAATCGTCGGAGAATTTATTTAATGACAACCTGAGAGTTGCCGAATAGAAAGGAGAAGGGTGGTCCGTATTTGCTAAACTGAATACGGGCTACGGACGGCGCTAAAAAGATAGTTATTTCTAGAACTGATAGTTCTTCGTCATAACTCCTATTTTAGCTTTGTCCGCTTGACGCCCTTAATATCTTATAAATGCCTAAACGTACTGATATTCAAAAAATTATGGTGATTGGTTCTGGTCCGATTATTATTGGTCAGGCTGCTGAGTTTGACTACGCTGGAACCCAGGCTTGCTTGTCTTTGAAAGAGGAAGGTTATGAGGTTGTCTTGGTGAACTCAAACCCTGCAACCATCATGACGGATAAGGAGATTGCAGACAAGGTTTATATTGAACCGATTACACTTGAGTTTGTGACACGTATTCTCCGTAAGGAACGTCCGGATGCTTTGCTTCCAACTCTTGGTGGGCAAACAGGGCTCAATATGGCCATGGAATTGTCTAAAAATGGTATCTTAGATGAGCTTGGTGTCGAACTTCTGGGTACTAAATTGTCTGCCATTGACCAAGCTGAGGACCGTAACCTCTTTAAACAATTAATGGAAGAGCTTGAGCAACCAATCCCTGAATCTGAAATTGTCAACACAGTGGAAGAAGCTGTTTCCTTTGCGGCATCAATCGGCTACCCAGTTATCGTTCGTCCAGCTTTCACACTTGGTGGTACTGGTGGTGGTATGTGTGCCAACGAGGAAGAATTGCGTGAAATCGCTGAAAATGGGTTGAAACTGTCACCTGTTACCCAATGTTTGATTGAGCGTTCCATTGCAGGTTTCAAGGAAATCGAATACGAAGTCATGCGTGACTCAGCTGACAATGCCCTTGTGGTTTGTAACATGGAAAACTTTGATCCTGTTGGGATTCACACAGGGGATTCCATTGTATTTGCCCCTGCGCAAACCATGTCAGACTATGAAAACCAAATGCTACGTGACGCGAGTTTGAGCATTATTCGTGCCCTCAAAATTGAAGGTGGGTGTAACGTTCAGCTGGCCCTTGATCCGCATAGCTTTAAGTATTACGTCATCGAGGTAAACCCTCGTGTATCGCGTTCTTCAGCCCTTGCATCTAAGGCGACGGGTTATCCGATTGCCAAATTAGCTGCCAAGATTGCCGTTGGTTTGACCCTAGATGAGGTCATCAACCCAGTTACAGGTTCAACCTATGCCATGTTTGAACCAGCCCTTGACTATGTCGTTGCCAAGATTCCGCGTTTCCCATTTGACAAGTTTGAAAAAGGTGAGCGTCGTCTTGGAACTCAGATGAAAGCGACTGGAGAAGTCATGGCCATTGGTCGTAACATCGAGGAATCTCTTCTAAAAGCCTGTCGTTCACTTGAAATTGGCGTTCACCACAATGAAATGCCTGAACTTGCATCTGTTTCGGATGATGCCTTGATTGAAAAAGTTGTGAAAGCCCAAGATGACCGTCTCTTCTACGTATCAGAAGCCATTCGCCGTGGCTACACACCAGAAGAAATTGCTGAATTGACCAAGATTGATATCTTCTATCTGGATAAACTCTTGCACATCTTTGAAATTGAGCAAGAATTGGGTGCCCATCCACAAGATCTAGAAGTCTTGAAAACAGCTAAACTCAATGGATTTTCAGACCGTAAGATTGCTGAACTCTGGGAAACGACAGCTGACCAAGTTCGCCAACTACGTTTGGAAAATAAGATTGTTCCAGTCTATAAGATGGTCGATACCTGTGCGGCAGAATTCGACTCTGAAACACCATACTTCTATTCAACCTATGGATGGGAAAATGAGTCTATCAAGTCGGATAAGGAATCCGTCCTAGTCTTAGGTTCAGGTCCAATCCGTATCGGTCAAGGGGTTGAGTTTGACTACGCAACAGTTCACTCTGTTAAGGCTATCCAAGCAGCTGGCTATGAAGCGATCATCATGAACTCAAACCCAGAGACCGTTTCTACGGACTTCTCTGTATCTGACAAGCTCTACTTTGAGCCATTAACTTTTGAAGATGTCATGAATGTTATCGACTTGGAGCAACCAAAAGGCGTTATTGTTCAGTTTGGTGGTCAAACAGCTATCAACCTTGCAGAGCCCTTGGCAAAAGCAGGTGTGACCATTCTTGGTACACAAGTTGCTGACCTAGACCGTGCCGAAGACCGTGACCTCTTTGAGCAAGCTCTGAAAGACTTAGATATTCCACAGCCACCAGGACAAACAGCAACTAATGAAGAAGAAGCTGTGCTTGCAGCTCGCAAAATTGGTTTCCCAGTCCTCGTTCGTCCATCTTATGTCTTGGGTGGACGTGCCATGGAAATCGTTGAAAACGAAGAAGATCTTCGTTCTTACATGCGTACCGCTGTTAAGGCCAGTCCAGACCACCCAGTCCTTGTTGATTCTTACATCGTTGGGCAAGAGTGTGAAGTTGATGCCATCTCAGATGGGGAAAATGTCCTCATCCCTGGTATCATGGAGCATATCGAACGTGCTGGTGTTCACTCAGGTGACTCAATGGCCGTTTACCCTCCACAAACCTTGTCTCAAAAGGTGCAGAAAACAATCGCAGACTACACCAAACGCCTAGCAATCGGTCTTAACTGTCTTGGTATGATGAACATTCAGTTTGTTATCAAGGATGAGAAAGTATACGTCATTGAAGTAAACCCTCGTGCAAGTCGTACGGTTCCATTCCTTTCTAAGGTAACCAATATCCCTATGGCACAGGTAGCAACTAAGCTCATTCTTGGGCAAAGCCTTGAAGAACTTGGCTACCAAGATGGCCTTTATCCAGAAAGCACTCGCGTTCATATCAAGGCGCCAGTCTTCTCCTTTACGAAACTAGCTAAGGTAGACAGCTTGTTAGGTCCTGAAATGAAGTCAACAGGGGAAGTCATGGGTTCTGATACAACTCTAGAAAAAGCCCTCTATAAAGCCTTTGAAGCTTCTTACCTACACTTGCCAACCTTTGGAAATGTAGTCTTTACCATCGCAGATGATGCCAAAGATGAAGCCTTGGCCTTGGCTCGTCGTTTCCAAAATATCGGTTATGGTATCCTTGCGACAGAAGGGACAGCAGCCTTCTTTGCTAGTCATGGACTTCAAGCCCAACCTGTTGGTAAGATTGGTGACGATGAACAGGATATCCCAAGCTTTGTTCGCAAAGGGAAAATTCAAGCGATTATCAATACTGTTGGAACCAAACGAACTGCTGACGAAGATGGTGAGCAAATTCGTCGTTCAGCCATTGAACACGGTGTGCCACTCTTTACAGCCCTAGATACAGCTAATGCCATGCTCAAGGTGCTAGAAAGCCGTAGTTTTGTCACAGAAGCTATTTAATCAAGAAAAAAGAATCTGAGAACTATTTTGTCTCAGATTCTTTTATAATTATTTGATACCGTATTATTAAACCAAGATGGTACCAAAAATTAAGGTTTCGGAGCTTATAAAATTAAGAAAGTTGTCTCAATCAGTTTGGCTTTTTTTATTGACTTTTTGTAACAAAGTAACATAGTCACTTTTAGTGTGGAATAGGTGAGATAAAAAAACAGTGTTTCGATTTTGGTCAATGAAGTAAAGTAAAATATATTGGTCAATAATTTTTCCTCGTGTGGGATACTTGCTGTTAATCTTTACTCCGATTTTCTCATCAGCGTCAAAACCTGCTTCAGGAAAGATTTCTAAACTTTTTAAGCTGTCTAAAATTTTAGCCACAGTATTTTTGGCAGATTGAGGGGATAGAAGTACCGTAGCTATATAGTCGTGTATATTGTCGATAGCTTCCTCGACCTCTTTTGAAGCAATCACTTTATAAGCCATAGCGTACCCTCATATCGTCTAGGGAAGTTCCTTCGCCTGCCTCGTATTCTCTCAAGGCACGTTCAGATTGGGCTTGTAATTCTTCAATCAACTGTTCTCTATGTAGATCTTCGGCCGTCTTAATAGGCAAATCTTGCTCCAGGACTATTTGCTCCACAAATAAAGAAATAGCATCTGTCATTGTCATCCCCTTTTCCTTGATAATGGCTCTAGCTTGCTCCATAGTGGCTTTATTCAGTTCAAAATTGTATTGTTTCGATAAATTTATAGCCATGATATATCTCCAATATATACGTTATAGATTGATTATATACTAGATATAGATTTTAATCAAGAAAAAAAGGCTTCAACCCTGTTTTGGTTGAATTTATAGCTGATGAAAAGCAAGGTTTTATTCCTTTCCTGATTAACAAATCAGGAGCAGAAGGCTCTCCTTATCATTATGTCTGGGAGGCATGGGTAGAGAGTCCTTTATATCAGGACTATATCAATAGTGTACTGAAGCGCATTATCAGGAAACATGGCTTGAAGAAGATAACTCCTCATGGCTTCAGACATACTCATGCTACCTTGACGATTAAAACGGGTGTTGATCCTGTGAATGCAGCCAAAAGATTAGGGCATGCAAGTAGTCAGATGCCCCTGAACACCTATATCCGTTCTACAGTAGCAGGAGAGAAGAAAGCTATCACAAAATTTGTAGATTATCTGGATAGTGCAAAAGGTTAGTTTTCCAAGACGGTACCAAAAACGGTACTAAAAACAAAAAAAGCCAATTCCAATTTCTTGGAAAAGGCTTTGTATCAACGTTTTTAAGCAATAAATGCGGTTGATTATTTGAGACCGTATTTTTTGTTGAAACGATCCACACGTCCATCTGCTTGAGTGAACTTTTGACGTCCAGTGTAGAATGGGTGTGAGTCTGATGAAATTTCCACACGGATCAATGGGTAAGTTTCGCCTTCGAACTCAACAGTTTCGTTAGAGCGTTTTGTTGAACCGCTAAGGAATTTGTAACCAGTAGTTGTGTCCATGAAGACAACTGGGCGATATTCTGGATGGATATCTTTTTTCATTTTGCAATATTTCCTTTCTGCCATGGTCTCTTTGCGAGCCATAGATTGTTACCTTACTAGTCTATCAGATTCTCCTAATTTTGGCAAGTCTTTTATTTACTTTTAAGCAAGTTTTTTAGTTTTTGGTAGATAACTTCATTTTCTTCTAAACTATAGGAATTAGCACCACTTGCTAGAGGGTGTCCACCGCCGTCATGTTCCTTGGCAACTTGATTGATTGGATGGATTTTACTACGTAGACGAACACGGTAATGTCCATCAGCTTGCTCGACAAAAATTCCCCAGAGGCTGACACTGTCGATTCTTCCTGGGGCACCGACAATCGCTGCGGTTTCAGCGTCGGTAACATTGTACTGTGTCAAGATTTCTTGGCTGAGAAGAACGCGAGCAGCCCCGTTTTCATCAACTTCTAGATGGTCGTAGATGTAGCCTTGAAGTTTTGCAATCTTATAGCTAATGGTATCCATCTTGCGTGTCAAACTTGCAAAGTCAAAGTTATGCTCTCTCAAGGAAGAAGCGATACGAAGGGTTCGGGCAGTGGTAGAAGGATAAAGGAAACGCCCTGTATCCCCAACGATACCTGCAAATAGGAGTTCAGCAGCTTGATCTGACAGGTTTAGTTGAGTATTTTCTGCAAATAAGGCAATCATTTCACTAGCACTGCTTGAGTCAGTATCGACCCAAGACAAGTCACCGTATACATCATCATTAGGATGGTGGTCAATCTTAATCAGAAAGTCACCTTGATGATAACGCTTATCATCGATACGAGCAGTATTGGCTGTATCACAGACAATGACAAGAGCTCCTTGGTAGTCACTGTCTTGGACAGTATCCATTTCTGCCATCCAAGTCAAAGTTGGTTCATTATAGCCGACAGCTTTGATGGTCTTTTCTGGAAAATGGTGATTGAGCAAGGCTTTCAAGCCTACCTGACTTCCCAAGGCATCAGGGTCTGGTTTCATATGACGGTGAATGATAATGGTATTGTATTCTTTGATTTTCTCTAAAATTTGCTGGCAAATTTCCATAAATAACCTCAATTCTTTCTCATTTCATTGTAGCACAAGAATTTTTATTTTTAAAATGAAAAAGATATGATATAATGGAGAAAGATAAATTGAGGAGGACGATATGGCATTAGCAAAAATTGTATTTGCCAGTATGACCGGTAATACCGAAGAAATTGCAGATATTGTAGCAGATAAATTGCGTGACTTGGGCTTGGATGTCGATGTTGATGAATGTACGACTGTTGACGCTTCAGACTTCTTGGAAGCGGACATCGCAATCGTTGCGACCTATACTTATGGCGATGGAGAATTGCCAGATGAGATGATGGACTTCTACGAAGACCTAGCTGATCTCAACTTGAATGGCAAAATCTACGGAGTGGTCGGTTCAGGTGACACCTTCTACGACGAATTCTGTAAGGCTGTCGATGACTTTGATCGTGTTTTTGTAGCGACAGGAGCAGAAAAAGGTTCAGAGTGTGTTAAAGTGGATCTTTCTGCTGAAGAAGAAGACATCGAACGCTTGGAACAATTCGCAGAAGAATTGGCTGCAAAAGTAGGATAAGAATCAAACTGCGCTGACTGGAAGGAGTCAGTGCGTTTTTTTATTAATTTTTTTGGATTTTACTAGCCTATTTAGAGGGTTTTTGATACAATAATTCAAATAAAGGAGGAGACACTATGGATTTAGATATTATTCGGCAAGAAATTGATCAAATCGACGACCAAATCGTCAAGCTCCTAGAAGAACGGATGCACTTAGTTGAAGGGGTTGTTGCTTATAAGAAAGCATCTGGTAAGCCAATCTTAGATACTAAGAGAGAAGAAGTTATTTTTGAAAAAGTCAAAAATCGAGTAGAAGATAAGCGCTATCAAGAAACCATTGTTGCGACTTTTTCAGAAATTCTCAAACGTTCGCGTGATTATCAGGATCAAAACATCAAATGAAAAAAGAACAATTCTATCCGCTAGGGATTTTTTTAGCTGCTATGTCAGGTGGCCTTGTCCGCTATTTTGTATCTAGTCAGTTGCCAGCCAGTCCTGAATTTCCTTGGGGAACCCTCCTTGTCAATTATCTGGGAATTTTCTGCTTGGTTTATCTGGTAAAAGGCTATCTGGTCTATAAGGGAAGCAGTAAAGGTTTGGTTTTGGCTCTGGGTACAGGCTTTTGTGGAGGTTTAACAACCTTTTCTAGTCTAATGCTTGATGCCGTGAAACTGCTTGATACCGGGCGTTATCTTAGCTTAATCATTTATCTGCTTTTGAGTATTGGAGGAGGTCTGCTCTTGGCTTATGTTCTAGGGAGGAAGAAATGGTAATCGTTTATCTTGCAATCGCCTGCGGGTTCGGAGCCCTTGTGCGTTATTTCTTTTCCCGCTATAATCAAGCTTTTAAATTGCCATTGGGAACTCTCATTGCCAATCTTATAGGATGTTTTTTAATTGGCCTACTCTACAATCATGTGGAGTCTAAGGAAGTCTATGCTATCCTAGCGACAGGTTTTTGTGGAGGGTTAACGACCTTTTCAACCTTGAATGATGAGCTACAAAGACTATTAAGTGACAAGAAGGTATTTTATAGCTATTTTCTCTTAACTTACATAGGCGGTTTTCTAGCGATTTTTTTAGGAATTCTGCTATAAATTTCTTTACTTTTAGGTGGAAATTTGGTAAACTGTATCTTGTGTGTAATGGACGCACAAAAATACAGTTTATCCGCTGAGGAAGGTTCCTCAAGATTGACAAAGATAGGAGAATAAAATGAATCCATTAATCCAAAGCTTGACTGAAGGTCAACTTCGTACTGATATCCCATCATTCCGTCCTGGTGACACTGTTCGTGTACATGCGAAAGTTGTCGAAGGTAACCGTGAACGTATCCAGATTTTTGAAGGTGTTGTTATCGCACGTAAAGGTGCTGGTATCTCAGAAAACTACACAGTTCGTAAAATCTCTAACGGTGTAGGTGTTGAGCGTATCTTCCCAATCCACACTCCACGTGTTGAAAAGATCGAAGTTGTTCGTTACGGTAAAGTACGTCGTGCGAAATTGTACTACTTGCGTGCTCTTCAAGGTAAAGCAGCTCGTATCAAAGAAATCCGTCGTTAATTCGACTAAAAAACTCTGCTTATTTAGCAGAGTTTTTATCTAGCTCCCTTAGTTCAATGGATATAACAACTCCCTCCTAAGGAGTAGTTGCTGGTTCGATTCCGGCAGGGGGCAGTAATTCAATCAAAAAGCACTGAATGATCAGTGTTTTTTTCGTCTTAAAATAGAAATCATTTCAGATGAAAATGGAGGTGTGGTATAATAGGCGTAGAATGTTTAGGAGAAAGAGATGAAAAACAATAAACGCTTATTTTGGGTTGTCAGTGTAATGCTAATGCTTTCGACACTTTTTGCGCTGAATGGATGTAGTTTGGGTGGTGAGACCATTCCCAAAAATAGAACAAATGAACAGTACGAATTTGAAAAAACGTTTGAGCCCATATTTAAATTTTTAGAACAAGACAAGAAGGAGTTTACTGGACTAAAGTCATATACTAGTGAAGTTTATATAAAAAATCAAGATGAAGTCAAAAAGTATGAAGTGGACGTAGATATTAATCAATCTGACATTAAAGGGGTGTATATAATAACACTTGGGGAGGATAAAGAAACTGTTCCTGTTACATATTCTAATGGTAAGTTAAATTATGAGTCAGAGATAAATCCTTTATTTGATGAAGAAATTCTAAATTTAATGGTTTCAAGAGATTATTTCGCTTCCTTAGATGTAAAAAAAACATTTAAGAGCGCGGAAACTGAATTGAGTGATATTATTTACCAATCAGAAAATCAATCAGAGTTATATAAGAAAATAGTGGAAAAGTATAACCTTCCATCTGACACAAAACTTTCAGTTAGTCTTGGATATGCGTACTATGACAGATACGATATACTACTAAATTTAGAATCTAAAGAAAAATTGGTTCAAATCAGTACTGCAATTTACCTAGTGAAAGAAAAGTAATTTTTTTAATTCAATCAAAAAGATTGTAATTTAAAAATACCAGTCATTTTAATATTGGAGAAATTCTTCAAGCTGTTAGATTTTACAGTTCGTGAAGGACGAAGAGATACAGCAAACAGCGGAACTTATATGTACCCCTCTCCATTATGGGACAAGGAAGAGACTGATTAATTCTTCAGAGCTAGTAGTATTAAGATTTTAAATAGAGAAAGAAGCAGAAAATATGACTCAGAAAGAACAAGCAATGATCTATCCCTTGCCAACTGATGCGCTATTACAGGAAAGAGAAGTAGCGTGGAGGGTTAAACTGCCTGATGATTATAAGGAATTTATAAAGAATAAGAATGGATTGATTCCGTCAAAACGGTATTTTCATTTTGGGAATAATTAGAAAGTAATCGATCGATTTTTAGCTATACTAGCTATTTCAGGTGAGAAGGAAGAAGAGGCTTATGATATCGGAGTTGTGAGTACACAATTGGAAGGGCGCATTGTCTTTGATGAAGATTATGTTGGAATGCAACTAATCCCCATAGCAGCATTGTTCGGAGGTGATTTTGTTTGTCTAAATTATATAGAGAATCCCGAAAATCCAAGCATGTGCATCTGGTATCACGAAGAATCCTACGAGCTGGAGCCTGCTATAGAGTTTGTAACTAATAACTTTACAGAGTTTTTAGCGATACTATATTGAAAGAAAAAACAGTTGTAAAAACAATGGAAATAAATCATAAGACTTTTGGTAAATTAAAATTTAATTACGGTTGGACAAAAGACATTTCTCTAGAGATTTTCAATAAGCACCATGTTTTGGAAATCAATATTGATGCGGATGAAGATGCTGAATTTGAAATTAATCAGGAAAAAGCCTATATATTTTTCGAGAATCACATGGATGAAATAGCAAAAGAGGTAGATGTGGCAATTTTATCATATTACAATCGTGAAATATCAGATATTGTTTCAAGCTACACGAATCATAAAGAAAAACAATATTTTTTAGATATAATTGGTGACAAAGATAAGATTTATTCTTTGTTACAACCAAAGAAAATCATGTTTCCTTTAACTTTTGACGAAAATGTTGAAGAGTTTGGTTTTTTATGTGAGTGTGATTGGGATAAAGAAAATGGAATAGGAATAAAATTTGTCAATGGCGTATTGTCTGAAATTGGTTATCAGGATATACTCCTATAAGTATATGTTTTCTTCAAATTATTTGTAGTTTTTATATTTATTGATGAAATCTGCAAGATCAAAGGAATCTATGACGAACGCTTGAAAGATTTAGAGTACTTCCCATATGACTTGTTAGTCCAAGAAAACTAAGAGGGTTGGGGCTCTTACCCAGTTTTAATCGAAAAAGGGAATATCTTCACCTATAGTGCCTTTAAGGTCGGAGGTAACACTAAATGTTTGAAGAAATTAAATCAAGTCCTTTAAATCAGTTTTATCCACTTACTAGGGATAAAATCGAAAAAAGTGAATCAAAGTTAGGAATAATGTTTCCGAAATTACTTAGAGACTTTTATTTAGAAATTGGCTATGGTTTTATTGGAAGTAAAGTAGGTAACATAAATCGCATCATGGAACCATAATCTGTTTTAGACTTTAGATTGAGACAAAATGATTTTGAATTTTATCCGGATATTGAAATATATGATGAATTTGAAGAAGATAAAATGATCTTCTTTGAAGCAAATGAATCTGCTCTGATATCAATTGGCTTTGGTTCAGATAATAGTGGTAAGATTTATTATTATGATGTAGAGATATCCAAAAACCTTTCGGAATTTTTAGAAAAATTGTCAGAAAATGATACTTTTTATTATAAATTTTTCTAATTTCGATGATTTATCTGGATGGGTGGATATGGTATTTTCAAAAAAAGAAATGAAGTGAGAATATGAAGTGGTTAAATTATAAAGATATTTCCATAGATATCATAGAAAGTCTGGAGCATAGATTAAAGATTGATCTACCAGACGATTATAAACAATTTGTTTTAAAATATGATGGTGGTTATCCTAATCCTAATCATTTTAAGGTAGATGAAAAGGTAGAAATTTTCAACAATTTGATCAGCCTAGATGAAAATGAATGTGATAATATATATGAAATTCTTGAAGATATACAAAATCGGCTTGGGGACCAACTGATTCCATTTGCAGAAGATGGTTTTGGAAATTTATTGTGTTTTGATTATTCAGCTAATAAAAACATCGTTTTTTGGGATCATGAGAAGAACCATGATGATTTTAAAGAGTCAACCTTTGTTTGTTTCAGTTTTTCTAGTCTAATTGAGAAACTTTTTTAAGATGTACAGTGTTCTCTTATCGGTAATGACAATTATTTTGAATAAATATAATCAAATTGGAAGGAAATCGTGGGTATGCATCACCATAAAGCATTATTTAAGTTAGGAATAGCTACATGGTTATCCAAATCAATGCAGGAAAGTCAGTTTTATAACAAGATTGAAGAGCTTCTCGAAGTATGCTGGAAATGGGTAGAGAATCATGAAGTGTCTGCAGATTACTTATATTCCCTTCTTGATGATGGAACTGAATTTGGGGGTGCTTTTATTTATATGCAAGAGGATGATTCAAAATATGAATCAAGGTGGAACTGTATTTTTGAAGCGGGTGCTTCTATAGCCACATTAGCTTATGAGTTTGAAGGGGAAAAATATATACCTGCATTACTAGAAGAAATTGATTCAGCTCAACAAGAAGAATTCTTTAGTGAGCAATTGGAAAACATTCTTGGAAGTAAAATCCAACTCCTAGATGACTTTAAAAACTATTTATTAGTTGACAACGAAAAGAACAAAGAAAAGATACTAGAGAAACTATCTGATATGTTAGACTAGCTGTGAGATAAAAAAAGGAGTGAATACATGTTAAGAGATAGAATTCAAACAGAGGGATATTTCCAAGGAAATTTTGTATGGTATTCTAAAACATTACAGAGAAAAATAACTGAATTTCCTGATATAAATCCAGAGTATTACGAGCACCATTTTAGATCTATGGTTATTAATTATGAAGATTTATTAAGAGTTGGCTACTCACTTGGGAAGGATGTTCAGGAGCTCTTTCCTTATTATCAAGGGATCCTCTCCAACTTAAAAGAGGTCGCTTCGGAAGGAGTTCCTTTTGACTTGGCGGTTGATATATTTGCATTAGGAGTTCTTTATAGTGAGCGCAAGGAGGAGTTTCTGGATGATTTGAAGGCTATTTATGAGCAGATGGATCACATAGATGGCTTGATTGAATACTACATGGTCTATCTATTCCATGACAAGATAGTTCCTTTTCATTCGATTTTAGAGTATCAAAATATGATTGAAGACACTTATGAGAGTGTAGCTAAGGCGCAGGGCTTCTGGTACTATAGCCACTCGGATGCTCCATGGTATAACAACCATACCAAAGATACTTATGTAGGCTACTGGAGTTTTGACACCGCCGCAACCTGCAAGATTAAAGGAATCTACGACGAGCGTTTGAAAGACCTAGAGTACTTCCCATATGACCTTCTAGTCCAAGAAAACTAAGAAAACTGGGTTTCCACCCAGCTTTTATCAAACAGGTAGTCTCCTTTTCTTTTTGTTACACGGACATCCACAGCATGGCTGAGGTCCTCAAGCAAAGAGGGATTATATCGGAGGTAAATAAAATGGTATTAATTATAGAGCCATTTGGGCATGCAGAATATGAAAATATCAAGCTTTTAGAAAAACGATTTGATATCAAACTTCCAGTTGACTATAAAGAATTTTTAGTCACACAAAACGGAGGAAGGAATTCATCTTATACATTTGAAAATTCAATTAAGATTGATCAAATTGATGAAGTTCTTAATATTGATACTATGTTTGGTATAAATACTGGAATTAAAAATGCAGATATAGAACAGTGGACAGAAGAATATCGTAATGATATTTTTGAACATTCCATTATCATTGGAGACACTATTCAGCACGGATTTCTACTATTTTGGCAAAGTGGTGATGCTAACGAAGGCTTATATTATTGCGACGATACCTATCAATTAGAAGCCTCAAGCGATGAGAACAATGCCTATTTTTTAGCTAAAACATTTTCAGAATTTACGGATTTGATAGAGAACTAAGGGTACAATTGAAGGAATTATCTGAATAGATTTTTCCTTAGATTTACAAATTGATGTCAAACAACTTCAAAGAAATTTGAATCTTCTACAAAGTAAAGGACTACCTTTATATCCAAACCAAGGGGCAACTCAGGAACTATGGGAACGTTTTTACAATAAATTAGATTGAGGTATAAAAATGGATGCAACAAAATTAAATCAGCTATCATATATTTTATATTCTGAAAGCAATGCTGAAGCTGTGAAACTAGTTAAGTCTATTGATAGTGAAGATGAACTCTTTGTCTTGCTTGATAATTATAACTGGGATAATGGTTTTGAAGTGCCAGAGGCAATTATTAATCATCCTAATTGCACTCTCTCTAGCCTTATTAGCTTTTCATCGAGCAGATGGTATACAATTTTTACTTAAAGGAGAGGCTGTTTTTGCAAATCGCTTATCGAAATCCTGGGAAGATTTTATAAAGGAAGTTTATGATAAAATTTTGAGAAAGCAATATCCCAAAGGAAGTATCTCTTTTCAGCCTGAAATAACAAAAATTCAAAAGTTCAAATTAAATAAGTTGAATCCCAATCTCGATTCGTTTATTTTAGACGGAGTGTTAGGAAAAGATTTACATATTCGTCTTTAAAAATAGAATAACGATACACCCCCCACTTTAAATGGATGCGGAAACCGATTGACTTGATCCCAGCAGGTAAATACCTAAGTGGCTTGGACAAGACAAGAAAGACTGCAGGACTCACCGCTGTTAAGGCTAGTATAAAAATAGCAGTGAAGGAAGACATCGAACAAGGTGCTAAAAATTTTGATACCTTTAAAGGGCTCTTGAATGGAAAGCTTCATTAAATGGTATTCCTCCTAAGAAAGTTTCAGTAAAGATAGATACTGTTTTTGAAGAAGGTTCTATATCAGTCAGACCAAAAATGTTTAACGTACGCTTTCAAATTGAAGGAGAGCCGCTTAGAATTAAGCAGATAAGGAATAAACCAGGAGTTTAAAAATGTTTGAAAATCAATTAAGTCAATTGTTTAATGATATAGCAAATAATGTAAATCGTATTATTCCAGTAACTTGGAATGATTTATACTTTAATGTTGAGTTAAAGGAAGGGGAAATGAATGGAAACGGAAAATACAGTGTCCATTTGGATTGGAAATTTTGCAGATCAATCTCAATTAGACCATTATTTGCAGATACGCTATGATGAGGATGGAGAGGCAGTTCCGTCTCAATTCTTAATAGAGAATGGCATTGATTTGGATGATATTGATGACGATTGGCTAGAAGCTCAGGTTGATGATAGGAATCACTCAAACCTCGAACAGATGTTGAAAGGTGCATCTTATGAACAGACTATTCTTCGAAATTTAAAAGAGGAAGGAATCAAAACGGTTATTCCTCCAAGCAACACCATCATTTTGCTATACAATTATGATTATAGTGACAATGAAATAGCAATGGGAAATACAAGATTTCTCGGAACTGTTAGATATAAGGAGACTTAGTCTTATTATTGCAAGATAATAGTATCAATTATACGGTATACTTGATTAATGGGAGCTCTTTATGAAGATACTTTAGAGGTGAAAAATGATATTTGAAGACGAATTTTCAGCTAAACAAACAGACATGATTCAGTTGGCATTAGAATATGCGGATAGGGTAGAGCAAAAGGTTGATACTGTGTACATATATGGTTCTAATGAGAAGAATTCATACAGTTTTAACATATTTTATATTTCTGAGAATAAAATTTTTACTATGCGTACATTGCCAAGGAGAAACTTTGATGATTTAAACAATCTAATTTTCCATGTCTTAAAAATAGGAACCGATGACGTTAAAGAGTTAAAGAAAATTTGTGAGAAGTATAACCAGCCAATGCCTACGCAGATAAAATTGATTTATGATAATAAACAGAATAAAGTAAAGGGAAAGTATTCCTATGATTTATTCTATTCTAATTTAGATACACTAACCTCGGGCAATATTTTTGAACAATGGCACAATGAAGTAAAAGGCGAGGAACTGTAGGAGAATAATATGACACAATTTGAAGATAAATTTATGGAAATCCAAGCTGGCCTGATTTCGTTAGCACTAGATATGTCCAAAATCAGGCAGAGAAAATTTTTATTTATGCAATAGCGGACAGTTTGTATAGTTTTAATCTCTTCTATGAGATTAAGGGAAACATTGTACACAAACACTTAGTAAATGATTTTTTACCTAAAGACTCTCATGTTGATATTAGTTTACAAACTGCCTTGTTAAAGGAAGGGATCAAGGATGTAGAAAACATGATTAAGATTTGCCAAGAATACGGTCGTGAACACCCAACTGAAATGTGGTTGATTTATGATGCACAGAAAAACAGCCTTGATAGTCGCTATAGTTATGAAGGGCGTTATGACAAGGATGAGGAATTGCTGCCACGTTTAGAGTTTGAAAAATGGTTTGAGGAAGTAAAAGGCGAGGAACTGTAGGAGAATAATATGACACAATTTGAAGATAAATTTATGGAAGTTCAGGCTAGTATGATTGCATTAGCTATGGAATATGTCCAAAATCAGGCAGAAAAAGTATATATTTATTGCATTTCTGAAGAAGCATTGCAATCATATAAAGTTTTTTATAAGATTAATGGTATTGTAGTTGAAATGGATAAAGTTAATGAAGTTGCGACAAAAAAAATAGATGATTCAGATAATATGGCATTCGCTCTATTGGGATATGGAGCTGAAGATATACAAAAATTGCTTGATGTTTGCCAAGAGTACAATCGTGAACACCCAACTGAAATGTGGTTGATTTATGATGCCAAGAAAAACAGCCTTGACAGTCGCTATAGCTATGAAGGACGTTATGACAAGGATGAAGAGTTGCTTCCAAGTCTAGAGTTTGAACAATGGTACAATGAAGTAAAAGACGAGAAACTGTAGGAGAAGAATATGACCCAATTTGAAGATAAATTTATGGAAGTTCAGGCTAGTATGATTGCATTAGCTATGGAATATGTCCAAAATCAAGCAGAAAAAGTATATATTTATTGCATTTCTGAAGAAGCATTACTTTCCTTTGATGTTTTTTATAAAATTAATGGAGTTTATGTCAAATTACACAAGGTTAACACTTTTTTAGAGACTAAAGTAGATGATTCTGATAATATGATGTTTTCGGTATTACGATATGGCCTTGAAGATATACAGAAAATGCTTGATGTGTGCCAAGATTACAATCGCGAACACCCAACTGAAATGTGGTTGATTTATGATGCACAGAAAAACAGTCTTGATAGTCGTTATAGCTATGAAGGACGTTATGACAAGGATGAGGAATTACTTCCACGTTTAGAGTTTGAAAAATGGTTTGAGGAAGTAAAAGGTGAGCAACTGTAGGAGAAGAAGATGACACAACAAGATCAATCGATTATCTCCCCTTTGCCAACCGATGCGCTATTACAGGAAAGAGAAGTTGCGTGGAAAGTTCAACTACCTGATGATTATAAGAATTTTATAAAGAGAAAAAATGGTTTTTGTCCTTCTAAAAATTTATTTTCTTTACAAAATAGGTCCTTTTTGATCGAGCGATTCTTGTGTGTGTTAGAGGATTCAAAATACAATCCACTTGGTATCTATGACATTGATGTTGTAATGTCCCAACTGGATGAACGTTTGTTTGTCCATGAAGATATTTTGGGGTTTGAGTTGGTCCCCATAGCAGCATTGTTTGGCGGTGACTTTGTTTGTCTAAATTATATAGAGAATACCGAAAATCCAAGCATTTGTATCTGGTACCACGAGGAATCCTACGACCTGGAGCCTGCTATAGAGTTTGTAACGAATAACTTTACAGAATTTTTAGCTATGTTACAGGATTAGCGATGTGATGCATATTGATTTAGCAAGAATACGAAGAAATCATTAAAAGACTGATTGACGTAAGGATTCTCAGATGTAAGGTGGATACAATGGTAGAATATGAAAAATATAATCTAATAGTAAATGGTAAAGTTGTAAAATGTTTTAAATTTGAAATCCGAAATATAATTGAACACGGTGACGAATTTATTGTTTTATTGGAGATTCCTTTTGATAATGATATTGAAAAAAATAACATTTTAAGAGTTGCTGCTAGTGGAAATGTAGTTTGGACGATTGATAATAGTGGATACAGTAATAATATTTATCCCTTTGAACAGATGACTTTGCGTGATGGCTGGATTTATGCGACTGATTTTCATGGCAGAAGATTAAAAGTCGATATAAAAACGGGGAAAATAGTTGATATGACTCTATCAAAGTAATAGAACTTTGAGAATTTCGGAAATATGTGGAGAACCTATAAATGAGTGAACTTTACTTACCAATAAGAGAGAGTTTAGGTTATCAGAATGTCAAACAAGCTTTAGAGAAAATTTTTTCGATTGACCTTGATACGGTTGCCATTCATGAAGGAGAAGATGAAAATTTTAATTTTCCATTCGCGTATAAGGGTTATCATATGACGATGGGGATATCATCAACCGGTAAAAATAGGCAATTGGAAGCTGGAGCGGGTGGCTTGTTTAACATTTGGTTCACTCAAGCTGATGAACAGAGATTTTCAGTCACATTGTTGTCACAGATAATTGATGACAAAAGCATAAAAAGAGTGTATGGCTGTGATGAAGAATCAGTTGAACGGACTTTGAATATATTGAAAGACTTTCTAGATTCTGAAAGAGCGGAAGTTTTATTAAAGAATTGACCAAAGAGATTTTAAAGAAAATGATTTCTTTGAAGAGAATTATATTATGGAATTAAATGAAACCGAGAAGTTTGCTGTAGAAACGAGCCGAATGGTTCGAACTTATTTTGATCAGAATATGGACTCTTCTAGCATTAGGTATAGGATTACTTTACTATTGAATTTGATTATGAGAATGATTTGCGCGAGTTCTTCATTGTTTTAACGAAAGAAGCGAAGATATCCTTGACTAAAGAGCCAGCTGTATGCAGCCATATAACAGATTGGGATAAATACTTAAAAGGAGTTATGGATGAGATTGAGCTTCGCATTCCGGACAAGTTTTTAAAAGCCAAGGGCTAGTTGTAGTCTGAAACTCTTAGAGGAGAAAAGGAAAAATGTTTCAAAGAGAGCAAGACGTGTTTAGCTTTCCAGATGATTGAGAACTAGTATCAGTACGAAAGAGAATATGAATGAGTTTTAGGTAATAACTAATCAGTAGACATTTGATAAATGGCAAAGGAGATGAGAATGGAAACTATTTATGTAAGTCAAAAAGATATGTTGAAAATTTGTCAAGATGGTGATAAGTATTTCTTGCGTTATCCAACTTTTAATATTACCATGCCAGAAGTAGTTCAAGAAATCCCCAAAGAAGCTGCAGATAGTTATATGTCGGGAGAACATGATGGTGAAGAATTAATTAATTATGCTAACTTCGGATTTTGGAAATCAAAAATTAGTCAAGAAGATGCTAACATACAATTTTTAAGAGATAATCCAGAATTTCTTCTTATTGATACAGATAGAAAGAGACACTATTTTTCCGAAAAAGAATTTGAAGAACTGTTACAAAAAGCAATTTCCTCAGAGCTCAAGCCAACCGAACTTGACGCTATTGGTATAGTTGATAGTCATTTAGAGCTTCTTCTGGTGGACCCAGTCGGCTGGCAGGAAGAGATAGAAGCAGTTCATCTGGAAATTCTGCAAGAAAAAATGAATAATTACATTCACTTCCTCGAAAGCAAGCAGTATGTGGAGCGATACGGTGATCAATTTGACAAAAAAGTTATCCATATCACATTCCAGTATTCTCCATCTGATAACGGTTTAGCCTTTCTTGCAGCTGTTCAGAAAGTAATGCAACCGACTGATATGAGCTTGAAGGTAGAATTGCCAGAGTAAGAAAGGGAGCGGAAACGCTCTCTTTTTTGTGATATAATGGAACTAGATTTATAAAAAGATTATTTAACGGTTTTAAATAGCGAACTACTTATGCCAACGATTGACACAACGGGGCATTCTTACGATGATTTTCTATCTGCGATTAAACGCCAAGGCTATTATGAAATCAAAAATCCACGTGTCTATAAGCCTGGGACTAATGAAATTGAGCAAGTTGAAGGGATTTTTAGAATTAACCAATGGAGTAAATAAATGAAGACATATAAATTGAAAAATAAAGAAAATTATCAAAATTTTGTAAAAGACTATCGTGAAATAATGAAGGAAGGGAAAGAAGCTGAAGTTTTTCTAGGGACCGAAGCTAAGTATCGTTTTCGACAACGAGATTCTTATGAACTTGATAGTACAGATATTGGAGTATTAATGGAATATTGCTTATATCCTTTGTATATGGAAGGTGATAGGGATATAGCGCGCAGAACCTTTGATATCTTGAAAGATTTTAGTTTATCGGTTGACCTAGTCAAATTAGATAAGGTAACTGATTATATTTCTATGCAAGGCAGTCGTTTAAGAAGATATACAAGCCTTCCCTTTGTCATTGAGACTGATGAGTTAGTAAAAAATATTATAGAAAGTATTTCAAAATTATCAGATGAGCAGAAACGTACTTATACCTATGAAAGACTATGTAATGTATTAGACCGTAGTCCATTATACAGGCAATGTGATGAAGAAAAGGTGGAGAAGATTCTTAAGGAATTTAAGGAAAAATACTATAATCCACCTAAGGTAGTAGAGCTATAGCAAACGCCATAGTGAATGTGAGAGTTGTGGAGAATTTTAAATGACAAAACAGGAATTATTAGACTTTTTAAAATTTAATAGTAACAAACTTAGATATTATACTGTGTACTTAAATAAAAAAGTTTTAGAGCAGTTTGCGATAGGGTATTATCAGGATTTAAGTGCAAATAGATTTATAGTGTATGAGGTGACTGAACGTCAACAGTTATATGAAAAAGCTAGTTTTGAAAGAGAAAAGGATGCTATTGAAGAATTATATGAGATTGTAAAGTTTAGATGTAGGATTAAAAGTATCCCTATTCTGTTAGAGGTTTCAGAAAATGATTGATTAGAACAGTGATATATTTTTCATTGGGCATACTTATATGAAGGGGAAAAGGTGTATTACCAAATGAATCAAATAAAAGGAAATGGCTTTATTATAACTGAAGAAAACGGTTGTTATACAATGTCTTGGATGTCGGGAGGTTTTCAAGATAAAGAAGTAAGTTATCCAGTAAGCAAGGAATTAGTAGACAAGGCTTTAAGATCTGAACAGGACGCTTATGAGGTTGAACTTTTTTTACAAACAGGAGAATGGGTGACTAAGGAAAGTAAAGAAGTAGCTAGACAAAATTACTTTAGATCCTCACCTATTCGTATTTTAGTAAATCCATCATCTATTAAACGTTTGTTTTCCAATCAAGAATTTGAAGAACTGATACAAAAAGCAATTTCCTCAGAGCTCAAGCCAACTGAACTTGATGCAATTGGTATAGTTGATAGTCATTTAGAGCTTCTTCTGGTGGATCCAGTCGGCTGGGAGGAAGAGATAGAAGCAGTCCATCTGGAAATTCTGCAAGAAAAAATGAATAATTACATTCACTTCCTCGAAAGCAAGCAGTATGTAGAACGATACGGTGATAAGTTTGATAAAAAAGTCATTCATATTACTTTCCAATATTCTCCATCAGACAACGGTCTAGGCTTTCTCGCTGCTGTTCAGAAGGTGTTACAACCTACAGATATGAGCTTAAAGGTAGAATTACCGGAGTAATAAAGGGAGCGGAAACGATGCTAGCTATTTTTATTGATTCTATAGGTGACAAGTCAGGAACCTATAAGTTGTTAAGAAACCATTCATCCTTGCCTTTTTCTTTAATCCAATCCAGAATCAAAGATCATGACGCGGTGATAGAAGTAGATATGTTAGATTTGGATGGATTGAGAAAGGTTCGAGAACTCATCCATGAGTTGAATGCCATTGGAACCAAGGTTACGATGAGGGATTCGACTGGTATTATCACCTTAGAAATAGTAAATAATCTTATTTCCACCTTTGAAGAAATTGCGACAGAGAGAGAAGAACTGGATGCTCTGATGTTTGAAGAGGAAGAGTGAGTGCCACGTTTTTCAGTGAATTACCAAGTTAGTTTTTTAGTAATAAAAGGAAAATCAATGAATGAAAATAGAAATTTATTACGCTTCCTACAGGAGTTGATAGACGGCCTTGTAGATCTTATCAGTGAGAAAGAATATCAGGAGTTTGTCCTTGATTCCTTAAAACTTTCCAAACAGGAGCTTGATAAAGAGAGTGATTTTTGCCCAGATATTTTATACAATCGACTGGAAAATATAGACGAGCAGGATATCTTGACATTCCAGGTGTTGGATAAGAAAACCAATCCACTAGTATGGAACTGTATCGCTAATTTCTTTGTCCTAGTTTGTCACTATTCATATATTGCTTCGGAAGAAATCTACCTACCACAATCGATTGAAAGTGTCGACGAGAACATACTTGAGGTTCTTTCCTTAAGTTACAAACAAATCCTAGCTGAAAATGGGGAACTTATTTCACAAATAACTGGGCCAGAAATAGAAGGATATTTAAAGGATGAGCTCGTTAAAAACTACTTTGGACCACTATTTATATTAGATGAGAATGGATAGGCTATTTCGTTCAAGTATAGATCAGGAGAGGATATGCTTACTAGTTATTTTATGTTGATTTTTGCTGAGGCAATTGCGAATCGTATGGAAACACAATACACTTCACACATTCGAACCGCCTTGGATGCATGTTGGAGTTTTTTGGAGAATAGAGATAAAAGGGGAGAGGAACTCTATCGCCTTTTAGATGATGGGACAGACTTCAGTGGAATATTTATCTACATGCAATTAGATGAAAATGAAGCGAATGGTCTCTTGTGGGACAACATTAGTTATGCAATAGGTGTGACTGCTAAAGAAGCTTTTGAGTTTGAAAATAAGAAAGAGCTTCCTTCTCCCTTAGAGAACATTGAACCAAAACTGCTCGATGTCTTTATTGGAAATTTAAAAGAAATTAGCATAGGTCTTTATCATCACGTCGAAGCAGTAAAACTTTTCATCAATAGAAATCCATACCCATCAAGAGAATCTGCCCTAAAAAAACTAGATAAGATGGGCTTACTTAGATGATTTGATTGGAAGATTTGGCGAAAAATCAAAAAGAACACCCCGGAAGTTAGAGTGTCATCTCTACTTTTGGGGTGTCATTTATTTTCTATCCTTAAGTATTTTACAATACCCACGTACGGATGGCATGGGCGACGCCGGATTCATCATTTGTTTTGGTGATGTATTTGGCGATTTTTTTGAGTTCTGGATTTCCATTTTCCATAACAACGGGATTACCAACGACTTCCAGCATGGCACGGTCATTCTCTTCGTCACCGATTGCCATGGTTTCATCTTTGGTCAATCCGAGTTTTTCAGCTAGGTGAGTGATGGCTGAACCCTTGTCTACATTCTTTTTAAGGAGTTCGAGGTAGAAAGGAGCTGATTTGTTAATAGAGTAGCGTTCGTAAAACTCTGCTGGAATTTTTTCAATCGCAGCATCAAGGATTTCTGGTTCATCGATAAACATACACTTGACGATTTCCTTGCCAGCCATTTCTTCGGGAGTACGGTAAAAGATGGGCATGCTGACGAGGGTTGATTCGTGAACTGTGTATTTTCCGATATTGCGATTGGCAGTATAGATACCGTCCTTGGTAATAGCATGCATGTGGACACCAAGCTTGCGACTTAGAAATTCCATATCCAGATAATCCTCATAGGTCAAGGATTCGCTGATAATCTCGTGGCCAGTAGCAGTCTCTTGGACAAGGGCACCGTTGAAGGTCACCACATAGTCACCTTCGTCTCTCAACTGCAAGTCATCCAGAAGTTTGGCAACACCAGCGATAGGGCGTCCAGTTGCAATCACGACTTTGACACCAGCTTTTTTGGCATCTTGAATGGCAGAAAAGACTTCAGGAGTGATTTCCTTTTGGCTGTTGACTAGGGTTCCGTCAATATCGACGGCAATAAGTTTAATACTCATAAATTTCCTCTTCTAGTTTTTATTTGGGGTAAAATGATCATTCTCAATCAAGTGTAAAAATTGCTGGGTAATGCTTGCAAAAATGCTATTTTGGTCCAACATTTCTTTTGGGAAATAGAAACGATTATCTCCGTGGCGACTGCCAGCAAGGGATTGGACGATAGGAGACAGGCTAGAGAGTTCTGCCAGTTCACCATTTTTTTGTAGAATCTCAATCTGTGTCCGCGGGTTTTCAGATTCGGGACGATAGATATCATAAGGAAGGTCAAAGTTCTTATGAATGGCAGTATAGTAGTCGGGGTCAAAACCGATTTCTTCAACCAGTTGTCTCATGGTTGCGAGTTGGTCTTGGTCTTTTTCTGAAAAAGTAATGGATTTAAAGACCTTACGGTTGACAAAACGTTGCGATAAGTCTGCGAGAATTTTGTCAGGACTGGTCATCCAAAGCTGGAAGTAGGTATTCATCACACCATCATCAAGAGCTAGATAGTCGGACAAGGTCACATTTTTTTCAAAGAAAGGAAGGAGGTGTGGAGAAGTTCGTGAAAAGAAGTCCTTGTCCTCAGGATAGAGTTCTTTGGCGCGCTTGAGAAGATTCTGTAGGAGAACTTCCATAGCCCGAGTTGCTGGGTGGAAATAAACCTGCATATACATCTGGTAACGACTGAGGACATAGTCTTCAATGGCGTGCATGCCATTGCGCTGAAAGGCGATCCCATTTTCGATAGGTCGAATGACCCGGAGAATTCGTGTCAGGTCAAATTCCCCATAAGATGCTCCTGTAAAATAGGAGTCGCGCAAGAGATAGTCCATGCGGTCTGCATCAATCTGACTAGAAATGAGCTGCACGACCTGCTTGTTAGGATAGGTATGGTCGATAACACTGGCTACCTTTTCTGGGAAATCTGGCGCTACTTGTAGCAGGACTTGGTGAATCTCTGTCTCAGGACTTTGGATGATTTCCTGAGTAATGGCTTCATGATCTGTATCAAAGAGATTTTCAAAAGTATGAGAGTAGGCACCATGCCCAAGGTCATGGAGGAGCGCAGCGGTCATGGTCAATAGAGACTCAGCAGGATCCCATTCTTCAGGATATTTTTCTTCAAAAATCTCCGTGATACGTCGAGCAATCTCATAGACTCCCAAACAGTGGGAAAAGCGACTGTGCTCCCCACCATGGAAGGTATAACTGGAAGTCCCTAGCTGTTTGATACGGCGAAGACGTTGAAATTCTTTTGTATTGATCAAGTCGTATATGACCTGATTATTGACGTGGATATAGTTGTGAACTGGGTCACGGAATACTTTTTCGTTCATATGACCATTATAGCAAAATCCTGCTCTTTTTGGTAAAATAGTAGGGCAAGAGAGAAGAAAGAGGATTTGATGTGAAGATTCGGATGCGAAATACGATTCAGTTTGATGAGCAGTTGGAAGTGATTGACCAGCCCTATGACGTGGAACTACGTGAAAAGGGAGATTATAGCTATCTGCTTTTCTACAATGAGGAAAAGGAAAAAGTGGTTCTCAAGTTTCATGAAGAAGAACTGGTGATGACACGTTTCTCGAGTCCTAAAACCATCATGCGTTTTCTAAAGGATAGTGATAGTTTAGCCTATATTCCTACTCCAATGGGGATGCAGGAGTTTATCATTCAAACGAGTCACTACAAACTGGATGGGCAAAAGATCGAGCTCGCCTATCAACTGCAAAACCAAGAGGGACAACCCTTTGCCAGCTATCAATTAGAAATTACTTGGGGATAAGAAAAAGGTTGGAAAGAGCCAACCTTATTTGATAAAGAGTTCTTGATTTTTTAGGACAATTTCACGAACACTTGCGAATTTCTTGAGTTTTTTAAGTTCTTCAGGATGGGTTACGAGAGTGATAACATAGCCCTCTTTTCCCATGCGACCTGTACGGCCAGCACGGTGAGTGTAGGTTTCGGTATCTCTTGGGACGTCAAAGTTTACGACACATTCTAGGCTATCGATATCAATTCCACGAGCCAAAAGGTCTGTCGCAAGGATCAGGGTCAGTTGCTTATCTTTAAACTTCTCTAAGATGACTTTTCGAAATTTAACATTGACATCGCTAGCGAGGGAAACGGCCAAGACATCCCGATACTGTAGTTTTTCTTCTGCACTTCCAAGATCTGATAGGTTATTAAAGAAGACCAGTCCGCGGAAATCCTCTACATGAGCTAATTTTCGTAGCATGTCCACTCGGTGACGTTGGTCTACCTGCATGTAGAAGTGCTGGATGTTGTCCAGTTTTTGATCAGAGAGATCAATGGTGCGCGTGTTTGGTGCAATCTTTTCTTGGTCAAACTTGGTCGTCGCACTCATGTAGATGAGTTGGTGGTCACGAGGTGCATAGTGAGTGATTTTTTTGACAAAGTGAATCTGAGAATCATCGAGCAATTGGTCAAATTCATCTAGAATGATGGTTTCGACATTCATCATCTTGATTTTTTTCAATTTAATCAACTCAAAGATACGGCCAGGTGTTCCAATCAGAATTTCTGGTCCTTTTTTAAGACGTTCAATCTGACGTTTCTGACTTGAACCTGATAAGAAGAGCTGAGCTGTTAAACCGATGGCTTCTGCCCACGTTTTACACACGTCAAAAATCTGTCCAGCTAGTTCTGTATTTGGTGCTAGAATCAAGAGTTGCTGGGCTTTTTTCTTTTGTAGTCTGAGAAGACTTGGAAGTAAATAAGCTAGCGTCTTACCAGTTCCTGTTGGGCTCACTCCCAGGAGGTTTTCTCCAGCAAGTATAGGCTCAAATAGTTGAGTTTGAATGGGGGTAAATTCTTGGAAACCGAGTTGGTCACTCAATTCCTGCCATTCAGTCGGTAGTTTGGTTTTCATTTTTCTGCCTCAAATCTAATGCCAGCAGTCTGGCGCATGGTATAGAGTAAATCATGAACAGAGCCTGCATCATCCAGCCAAGTCAGGTAAAGCGTCTGGTCTGGTTGCTGAATCATCTGTGCAAATGCAGCAACTTCCTCAGTCATCGTATGAGGAGCTTGTTGGATAGGGAGTTGAACTTGATTTCCTTGGTGGTTGGTAAAAATAGCTAAGCGGACATGTTCAATCGTGTTAAGGGTCAAGGTTCCATCCGCTGTGTAAATCTCGCAAGGAAGATTGGAAGTGATGTTTTTCCCAGCCTTGATGTGAACTTGAAAGTTAGGGTAGAAGAGGATACCGTCTCCATTTAGGTCAATGCTATTGTCAAGCTGTTGAGCCTGATAAGTCGCGTCTTGAGCCTTTCCAAAGAGGCGAACGGCAGCGTAGAGAGGATAAATCCCCAAATCCATAAGGGCTCCACCAGCAAAACGGTCTGAAAAAACATTTGGCGTCTGCCCAGCCAACAAGTCCGGCATCTTGGATGAATACTTAGCATAATTGAAATCAGCTCCCAACACTTGCTTGTCTGCTAAAAAGTTTTTGATAGTGGTAAAAGCTTCCTCGTGGTAATTACGAGCTGCCTCAAAGATAAAACAGTGATTTTTCTCAGCTGTCTGTCTCAAATTCAGCCATTCTTGTGGCTGAGTGACAGCTGGCTTTTCAAGAATGACGTGCTTACCAGCAGACAAGGCAGCCTTGGCTTGAACAAAATGCAAGGAGTTTGGACTGGCGATATAGACCACATCAAAGGAAGACTTAAAGAAGTCTTCTAATTGATCAAAGAGTTGGATATCCTGATAGCGAGAAGCGAAGGATGCAGCAGTTTCTAGTTTTCTAGAATAGACTGCGACCAGCTGGTATTCTCCACTAGCATGGGCTGCTTCTATGAAATGGTGGCTGATAGCACTTGTTCCGATGACACCTAATTTAAGCATAGATACTCCTTTTCCGACTTCAAATCCTTCCTTCATTATAACATAGAAAAGAAGGACTATCCAACAGATGGTAAAAATTTTCAAATGGACTACGCATTTCTTGGAGAAAGTGGTACAATATTTAGATAAGTAGATGAAATGAGAAGGGGGAGAAAATGAGATTATTACCAATAAGAAAAATATCACGTCAGTCTAAGAGACTAGCGCTTTTTTTGACTTTTTGCGCAGGGTATGTAGATGCCTATACCTTTATCGTGCGAGGGAACACCCTTGTGGCTGGACAAACTGGGAATGTCGTCTTTCTTTCTGTAGGACTCATTCAGCAGAATGTCTCGGACGCCAGTGCCAAAGTAATGACCTTGTTTTCCTTTATGATGGGTGTCTTTTTTCTGACATTGTATAAGGAAAAACTTCGAATTGTTAAAAAACCGATTTTGTCCTTGATTCCACTTGCAGTCCTGTCCCTGATTATTGGCTTTGTGCCGCAAACTGTGGATAATATCTATCTCGTGCCGCCATTGGCCTTCTGTATGGGACTGGTGACAACTGCTTTTGGGGAAGTGTCAGGTATTGCCTATAATAATGCTTTTATGACAGGGAATATCAAACGAACCATGTTGGCTTTTGGAGATTATTTCCGGACCAAGCATACGCCTTTTCTAAGAGAAGGCTTGATTTTTGTTAGCTTACTTAGCAGTTTTGTCTTCGGAGTTGTTTTTTCAGCTTATTTGACGATTTACTATCAGGAGAAGACAATTTTAGGTATTCCTCTTATGATGAGTATTTTTTATTTCAGTATGCTTGTTGCTTCTTGGAGAAAAAAAGGGAAAGAAAAAGCTTAATTTTGATTGATTTTACTTGTAAGAAAAAAGAAGATATGCTATACTTGAAGAGTTGACTATGCACAGTCCTGTGCAACCGCACGAACATCGTTTGCTCACATAGTGAGTATAAAGTGGTTCGTCCCACGATGCTAGGCGAGTCTTCACAAAAATACGGGGAAACCCTAAAAATCATAGGAGGTGCATAATGAGCACATACGCAATTATCAAAACTGGCGGAAAACAAGTTAAAGTTGAAGTTGGTCAAGCAATCTACGTTGAAAAATTGAACGTTGAAGCTGGTCAAGAAGTTACTTTTAACGAAGTTGTTCTTGTTGGTGGTGAAAACACTGTTGTCGGAACTCCACTTGTTGCTGGAGCTACTGTAGTTGGAACTGTTGAAAAACAAGGAAAACAAAAGAAAGTTGTTACTTACAAGTACAAACCTAAAAAAGGTAGCCACCGCAAACAAGGTCACCGTCAACCATATACAAAAGTTGTCATCAACGCGATCAACGCTTAATTTTAAGGAGAACACATGATACAAGCAGTCTTTGAGAGAGCCGAAGATGGCGAGCTGAGGAGTGCGGAAATTACTGGACACGCCGAAAGTGGCGAATACGGCTTAGATGTCGTGTGTGCATCGGTTTCTACGCTTGCCATTAACTTTATCAATTCCATTGAGAAATTTGCAGGCTATGAACCAATCTTAGAATTAAACGAAGATGAAGGTGGCTATCTAAAGGTTGAAATACCGGCGGATCTTCCTTCACACCAGAGAGAAATGACCCAGTTATTCTTCGAATCATTTTTCTTAGGTATGGCAAACTTATCGGAGAACTCTTCTGAGTTCGTCCAAACCAGAGTTATCACAGAAAACTAACACGGAGGAAAACATTATGTTAAAAATGACTCTTAACAACTTGCAACTTTTCGCCCACAAAAAAGGTGGAGGTTCTACATCAAACGGACGCGATTCACAAGCAAAACGTCTTGGAGCTAAAGCAGCTGACGGACAAACTGTAACAGGTGGATCAATCCTTTACCGTCAACGTGGTACACACATCTATCCAGGTGTAAACGTTGGACGTGGTGGAGACGATACTTTGTTCGCTAAAGTTGAAGGCGTAGTACGCTTTGAACGTAAAGGTCGCGATAAGAAACAAGTTTCTGTTTACCCAATCGCAAAATAAAAAGGTCCAGTGAACCTTTTTATCCCGAGCCTTGAAATGAAAAGGCGAGGAAGCTACAAGTAGCATAAAATAAGGCTTTCCGAGTTTTTCGGAGAGCCTATTTTTTGGTTTGATACCCATAATTCTTTGTTACTAGTGTAGATGAATTTTGTGAGCGACATTATTTTTCCTAAGTGGAAAATTTCTAAAATATGGTATAATGAACAGATAGAGAAGTTGGGGGGTAAAAGATGAACATTCAACAATTACGCTATGTTGTGGCCATTGCTAATAGTGGTACTTTCCGTGAAGCTGCAGAAAAGATGTATGTTAGTCAGCCGAGTCTGTCTATTTCTGTGCGCGATTTGGAAAAAGAGTTAGGCTTTAAGATTTTCCGTCGGACGAGTTCGGGGACTTTCTTGACTCGGCGTGGAATGGAATTTTATGAGAAAGCGCAAGAATTGGTCAAAGGCTTTGATGTTTTCCAAAATCAGTATGCCAATCCTGAAGAAGAAAAGGATGAATTTTCCATTGCCAGCCAGCACTATGACTTCTTGCCACCAACTATTACGGCCTTTTCAGAACGTTATCCTGATTATAAGAACTTTCGTATTTTTGAGTCTACTACAGTTCAAATCTTAGACGAAGTTGCTCAAGGACACAGTGAGATTGGGATTATCTACCTCAACAACCAAAATAAAAAGGGTATCATGCAACGGGTTGAAAAGCTTGGTTTAGAAGTTATTGAACTAATTCCTTTCCAGACTCACATTTATCTTCGTGAAGGGCATCCTTTAGCACAGAAAGAGGAATTGGTCATGGAGGATTTAGCGGATTTACCAACAGTTCGTTTCACTCAGGAAAAGGATGAGTACCTTTATTATTCAGAGAACTTTGTCGACACTAGCGCGAGCTCGCAGATGTTCAATGTGACGGACCGTGCTACTTTGAATGGTATTTTGGAGCGGACGGATGCCTATGCGACAGGTTCAGGATTTTTAGATAGTGACAGTGTTAATGGGATCACAGTCATTCGTCTCAAGGATAATCTAGATAACCGCATGGTCTATGTCAAACGGGAAGAAGTGGAGCTTAGTCAAGCTGGGACTCTTTTCGTTGAGGTTATGCAAGAATATTTTGATCAAAAGAGGAAATCATGAAAAAAAGAGGAATAGTAGCAGTCATTGTACTGCTTTTGATTGGGCTGGATCAGTTGGTCAAAAATTATGTTGTCCAGCAGATTCCACTGGGTGAAGTGCGTTCGTGGATCCCCAATCTCGTTAGTTTGACCTACCTACAAAATAGAGGCGCAGCCTTCTCCATGCTGCAAGATCAGCAGTGGTTATTTGCGGTCATTACACTGGTCGTCATGGTAGGAGCCATTTGGTATCTACATAAACACATGGAGGATTCTATCTGGTTGGTTTTTGGACTGATTTTGATCATCGCGGGAGGTCTGGGCAACTTTATCGACAGAATGAGTCAAGGTTTTGTGGTGGATATGTTTCACCTAGACTTTATCAACTTTGCGATTTTCAATGTTGCTGACAGCTATTTGACAGTTGGTGTGATTGTTTTATTGATTGCAATGCTTAAAGAGGAAGTAAATGGAAATAAAAATTGAAACTGGTGGGCAACGTCTAGACAAGGCTCTGTCAGATCTGACAGAATTGTCACGCAGTCTCGCGAATGAACAAATCAAGGCTGGACAAGTTTTGGTGAATGGGCAAGCCAAGAAAGCCAAATACACTGTCCAAGAGGGGGATATCGTCACCTACTATGTGCCAGAACCAGAGGTTTTAGAGTATGTGGCTGAGAATCTTCCACTTGATATCATCTACCAAGATGAGGATGTAGCCGTTGTTAACAAACCTCAAGGGATGGTGGTCCATCCCAGTGCCGGTCATACTAGCGGAACCTTGGTCAATGCCCTCATGTACCATATCAAGGACTTGTCAGGTATCAATGGGGTTCTCCGTCCGGGCATCGTTCACCGCATTGACAAGGACACGTCTGGTCTCCTTATGATTGCTAAGAATGATGAGGCTCACTTAGCACTTGCCCAAGAACTCAAGGATAAAAAGTCTCTCCGCAAATATTGGGCGATTGTTCATGGCAATCTGCCCAATGATCGTGGTGTGATTGAAGCTCCGATTGGTCGTAGTGAAAAAGACCGTAAGAAACAGGCAGTGACTGCTAAAGGGAAGCCAGCAGTGACCCGTTTTCACGTTTTGGAACGTTTTGGTGATTATAGCTTAGTGGAGTTGCAACTGGAAACAGGGCGTACTCACCAGATTCGTGTTCACATGGCTTATATTGGCCATCCAGTCGCTGGTGATGAAGTCTATGGTCCTCGTAAGACCTTGAAAGGACAAGGACAATTTCTCCATGCTAAGACTCTAGGATTTACCCATCCTAGAACAGGTGAAACCTTGGAATTTACAGCAGATATTCCAGAGATTTTTAAAGAAACTCTGGAAGGATTGCGTAAAAATGAGAATAGATAAAAGAGTTGAGATTCCTTGTCTCAACCTTTTTCATTTCAAGTCTTTTCTATTTTAAAGCATTCATGTTATAATGGATAAATATGAAGAATCGGAGTGAGAATATGAAGTACAAACGAATCGTCTTTAAGGTAGGGACCTCCTCCTTGACAAATGAAGACGGGAGCTTATCAAGAAGTAAAGTAAAGGCAATTACCCAGCAATTAGCTATGTTGCATGAAGCTGGCCATGAGTTGATTTTGGTGTCATCTGGTGCGGTTGCCGCTGGTTTTGGAGCCTTAGGATTTAAAAAGCGTCCGACCAAGATTGCAGATAAGCAGGCTTCAGCTGCAGTAGGACAAGGTTTGCTGCTAGAAGAGTACACAACCAACCTCCTCATGCGCCAAATCGTCTCTGCGCAAATCTTGCTGACACAGGATGATTTTGTAGATAAACGTCGCTATAAGAATGCCCATCAGGCCTTGTCTGTATTGCTTCATCGTGGTGCAATTCCTATCATCAATGAAAATGACAGTGTTGTCATTGACGAACTCAAGGTGGGTGACAATGACACTCTGAGTGCCCAAGTGGCGGCTATGGTCCAGGCGGACCTCTTGGTTCTCTTGACCGATGTGGACGGTCTCTATACTGGAAATCCTAACTCAGATCCAACAGCCAAACGCTTGGAGAAAATCGAGACTATCAATCGTGAGATTATTGATATGGCTGGTGGAGCAGGTTCGTCAAACGGTACTGGGGGTATGCTGACAAAAATCAAAGCTGCAACTATTGCGACGGAGTCGGGTGTACCAGTCTATATTTGCTCCTCCTTGAAATCAGATGCCCTGATTGAGGCAGCTGAAGAAACTAGGGATGGTTCCTTCTTCGTTGCGCAAGAGAAGGGACTTCGTACCCAGAAACAATGGCTGGCCTTCTATGCTCAAAGTCAGGGAACGATTTGGGTAGATGGTGGAGCTGCAGAGGCACTTTCAAAAAACGGGAAAAGTCTCCTTTTATCGGGTGTGGTAGAAGTGGAAGGAAACTTCTCTTACCACGATATTGTCACAGTAGCAGATAAAGAAACAGGTCAATCTCTTGGAAAGGGACGTGTCCAATTTGGTGTCTCAGCCCTAGAAGATATGCTCCGTTCTCAAAAAGCTAAGGGAGTCTTGATTCACCGTGATGACTGGATTTCCATCACTCCTGAAATCCAGCTGCTCTTTACAGAATTTTAGAGGTGAACTATGGTAAGTACACAAGAACAATTCGAACAGGTACAGGCTGTTAAGAAATCAATCAATACTGCCAGTGAAGCAATGAAAAACCAAGCCCTGCTAGCCATGGCTGATCATTTAGTGGCTGCTACTGAGGAGATTTTAGCAGCCAATGCCCTCGATATGGAAACGGCCAAGGGTAAAATCTCAGATGTTATGCTAGACCGTCTTTATTTGGATGAGGGACGTATAGAAGCGATGGCAACTGGGATTCGTGAAGTGGTTGCTTTACCAGATCCAATCGGTGAAGTTTTAGAAACCAATCATCTTGAAAATGGCTTGGTTATTACCAAGAAGCGTGTGGCCATGGGGGTTATTGGGATTATCTACGAAAGTCGTCCAAATGTGACGTCTGATGCAGCTGCTTTGGCTCTCAAAAGTGGCAATGCGGTCGTTCTTCGTAGTGGTAAGGACGCCTACCAAACAGCTCATGCTATTGTCACAGCCTTAAAGAAGGGCTTGGAGACGACTACTATTCATCCTGATGTGATTCAACTGGTGGAAGACACTAGCCGTGAAAGTAGCTATGCTATGATGAAGGCTAAGGGCTATTTAGATCTTCTCATTCCTCGTGGAGGGGCTGGTTTGATCAATGCCGTGGTTGAAAATGCTATCGTGCCTGTTATTGAGACAGGAACTGGGATTGTCCATGTCTATGTGGATAAGGATGCTGATGAAGACAAGGCTCTCTCTGTTATCAACAATGCTAAAACCAGTCGTCCTTCTGTCTGTAATGCCATGGAGGTCTTGCTGGTTCATGAAGACAAGGCAGCACGTTTTCTTCCTCGCTTGGAGCAAGTTCTGGTTAAAAGTAGGAAAGAAGCTGGGCTGGAACCGATTCAATTCCGCCTAGATAGCCAAGCAAGTCAGTTTGTTTCAGGTCAAGCAGCTGAGGCTCAAGACTTTGACACCGAGTTTTTAGATTATATCCTAGCGGTTAAGGTTGTGAGCAGTTTAGAAGAAGCGGTTGAGCATATTGAAGCCCACAGTACCCATCATTCGGACGCCATTGTGACAGAAAATGCTGAAGCTGCAGCCTACTTTACAGATCAAGTGGACTCAGCAGCGGTTTATGTCAATGCCTCAACGCGTTTCACTGACGGGGGCCAGTTCGGACTTGGTTGTGAAATGGGGATTTCTACTCAGAAACTGCATGCGCGTGGGCCTATGGGCTTGAAAGAGTTGACCAGCTACAAGTATGTGGTTACTGGTGACGGACAGATAAGGGAGTAAGAGATGAAGATTGGATTTATCGGTTTGGGGAATATGGGTTCTAGCTTGGGCAAGGCTGTCTTGCAGGCCAAGACGGGTGCTCAGATTCTCCTTGCCAATCGTAGTCAAGCTAAAGTAGATGCTTTCATCGCCAACTTTGGTGGTCAGGCTTCCAGCAATGAAGAAATTTTTGCAGAAGCAGATGTAATCTTTCTAGGAGTTAAGCCTGCTCAGTTTTCTGAACTGCTTTCTCAATATCAGGCTATCCTTGAAAAACGAGAAAGTCTTCTTTTGATTTCCATGGCGGCTGGATTGACCTTGGAAAAACTAGCGAGTCTTCTGCCAAGTCAACACCGGATTATTCGCATCATGTCCAATACTCCAGTGGCTATCGGCCAAGGAGTGATTAGTTATGCCATGTCAGCAAACTGTCGTGCTGAGGACAATAGTCTTTTTTGCCAGTTATTAGCCAAGGCTGGTCTCTTGGTTGAGCTGGGAGATGGCTTAATCGATGCAGCGACAGGTCTTGCTGGTTGTGGGCCAGCCTTTGTCTATCTCTTTATCGAGGCTTTGGCAGATGCGGGTGTTCAGACAGGATTGCCCCGAGAAAGGGCCTTGAAAATGGCAGCCCAAACAGTAGTCGGCGCTGGGCAAATGGTTCTTGAAAGCCAGCAACATCCTGGAGTATTGAAAGACCAAGTTTGCAGCCCAGGTGGTTCGACTATCGCTGGTGTAGCAAGTCTGGAAGAACATGCCTTTAGAGGTGTAGTCATGGACGCAGTTCAGCAAGCCTATAAACGAACACAAGAACTAGGTAAATAAGAGGTTGGATGACTCCCAGCCTCTTTTATGGTCGATTGAATGGAGAAGACACAAAAAGATTGTCACAAACCCCTATTTTTTTGATAGAATAGAAGTAGTAAAAAAGAAATGAGTTAGACATGTCAAAAGGATTTTTAGTCTCGCTTGAGGGGCCAGAGGGAGCAGGGAAGACCAGTGTTTTAGAGGCTTTGCTCCCAATTTTAGAGGAAAAAGGAGTAGAGGTGCTGACGACCCGTGAGCCAGGTGGAGTCTTGATTGGAGAGAAGATTCGGGAAGTGATTTTAGATCCAAGTCATACTCAGATGGATCCTAAAACGGAACTCCTTCTCTATATCGCCAGTCGTAGACAGCACTTGGTGGAAAAAGTTCTTCCAGCCCTTGAAGCCGGCAAGCTGGTCATTATGGACCGCTTCATCGATAGTTCCCTTGCTTATCAGGGCTTTGGTCGTGGCTTGGATATTGATGCCATTGATTGGCTCAATCACTTTGCGACAGATGGCCTCAAACCCGATTTGACACTCTATTTTGACATCGAGGTGGAAGAAGGGCTGGCTCGTATTGCTGCCAATAGTGATCGCGAGGTCAATCGTTTGGACTTGGAAGGCTTAGACTTGCATAAAAAAGTTCGTAAAGGCTACCTTTCTCTTCTGGACAAAGAAGAAAATCGCATTGTCAAGATTGATGCGAGTCATCCATTGGAGCAAGTTGTGGAAACTACCAAGGCTGTCTTATTTGACAGAATGGGCTTGGCAAAATGAAACAAGAACAACTAAAGGCTTGGCAATCAGAGCAATTTGACCGCTTCGTCCGTATCCTAGAACAAGACCAGCTCAATCATGCCTATCTCTTTTCAGGTTTCTTTGGAAGTTTGGAAATGACGCAGTTTTTAGCTAAGAGCCTCTTTTGTACGGATAAGGTAGGCGTCCTACCATGTGAAAAATGTCGAAACTGCAAGCTGATTGAACAGGAAGAGTTTCCAGATGTCACCTTGATTAAGCCTGTTAATCAGGTCATCAAGACAGAACGCATTCGAGAATTGGTGGGTCAGTTTTCCCAAGCAGGGATTGAAAGCCAGCAGCAGGTTTTTATTATCGAGCAGGCGGAGAAAATGCATCCCAACGCAGCCAATTCTCTGCTCAAGGTCATCGAAGAACCTCAGAGTGAAGTTTACATTTTCTTCTTGACCAGCGATGAGGAAAAGATATTACCGACTATCCGTAGTCGGACACAGATTTTCCATTTTAAAAAGCAAGAAGAAAAACTCATCCATCAATTAGAACAAGCAGGTCTGGTCAAGAAAAAAGCAACTTTCTTAGCCCAGTTTTGTCAATCACGAGCTGAAGCTGAAAAGTTGGCAAATCAGGCAAGTTTTTGGACCTTGGTGGATGAGAGTGAACGCTTGCTGACCTGGTTATTAGCTAAGAAAAAAGAAAGTTATCTCCAAGTTGCTAAATTAGCCAGCTTGGCAGATGACAAGGAAAAACAAGAACAGGTCTTGCGAATCCTCGAAGTGCTCTGTGGACAGGACCTCTTGCAAGCAAGGATTCGACAGATTTTACAAGATTTACTAGAAGCTAGAAAAATGTGGCAGGCTAATGTCAGCTTTCAAAACGCCATGGAATATCTGGTCTTGAAAGAAATGTGAACTCAAAAAATGAAGAATACAGAAAGGAAAGGGCTGGTTTATGGATAAGAAAGAATTATTTGATGCGCTGGATGATTTTTCCCAACAGTTACTAGTGACCTTGGCTGATGTGGAAGCCATCAAGAAAAATCTCAAGAGCCTGGTAGAGGAAAATACAGCTCTTCGTTTGGAAAATAGTAAGTTGCGCGAACGCTTGGGTGAGGTGGAAGCAGACGCTCCCGTCAAGGCCAAGCATGTTCGTGAAAGCGTTCGTCGGATCTATAAAGACGGGTTTCACGTATGTAATGATTTTTATGGACAACGCCGAGAGCAGGACGAGGAATGTATGTTTTGTGATGAGTTGTTGTACAGGGAGTAGGCATGCAGATTCAAAAAAGTTTTAAGGGGCAGTCTCCCTATGGCAAGCTATATCTAGTGGCAACGCCGATTGGTAATCTAGATGACATGACCTTTCGTGCTATCCAGACCTTGAAAGAGGTGGACTGGATTGCTGCTGAGGACACGCGCAATACTGGTCTTTTGCTCAAGCATTTTGATATTTCCACTAAGCAGATCAGTTTTCACGAGCATAATGCCAAGGAAAAAATTCCTGATTTGATTGGTTTACTGAAAGCAGGGAAAAGTATTGCTCAGGTATCCGATGCGGGTCTGCCTAGCATTTCGGATCCTGGGCACGATTTGGTTAAGGCAGCTATTGAGGAAGAAATCGCAGTTGTTACCGTTCCAGGTGCCTCTGCAGGAATTTCTGCCTTGATTGCCAGTGGCCTAGCGCCACAGCCACATATCTTTTACGGTTTCTTACCGAGAAAATCAGGCCAGCAAAAGCAATTTTTCGACTTAAAAAAAGATTACCCAGAAACTCAGATTTTCTACGAATCGCCCCATCGTGTGGCAAATACATTGGAAAATATGCTAAAAGTCTATGGTGACCGCTCTGTAGTCTTGGTTAGGGAATTGACCAAAATCTATGAAGAATACAAAAGAGGAAACATCTCTGAATTGCTGGAAAGTATCGCTGATACACCGCTCAAGGGCGAGTGTCTTCTCATCGTTGAAGGTGCCAGTCAGGATGTGGAGGAAAAGGATGAGGAGGGCTTGTTCTTAGAAATCCAATCCCGTATCCAGCAAGGCATGAAGAGAAATCAAGCCATAAAAGAAGTTGCTAAACTCTACCAGCGGAATAAAAGTCAGCTCTATGCTGCCTACCACGATTGGGAAGAAAATCAATCTTAACGATAGGGAAATGAGTCCAGTTTTAATCAATTCTGAGACCCCAGTTTAAGAAAAAATCAGTATTTATAAAGAACAGTGTAATCCTTTTACACTGCTTTTCTATTGCAGAAATAAATTTGCTATATTGAAATCAAAAATCTTGAAAAGAAGCTTCAAATTTGATAGAATTGAGGCTGGTATGTATCAGAGAAATCCATAAATAAAAGTGCACCTCTAATCTAGCAATCAGGAAGCAGATTGAATCAAAAACGGCTGGGGGGCTATTGACTGATCGGCTTGCTCGACCCGTTTTTGTGAAGCCTGTGCTTAATTATCGCCCTTTGTTAATGATCATGAGGTTAACAAAGAGTGGATTTTTTTCAAAAAAGAAAGGAATAAAATGTTTCGAAGTAAAAAATTTAACAAAGATTTCGAGATCGTAGATGAGAAAAAGCGCTACAAGCTTTACAAGTCGGGTAAAAACTGGGTGAAAGCCTCGAATTCCCAACTAGATCTCTTTCGTATCGGTGGGATGGGAGAAGTTGTTTCGACAAGCCTATCCGACACTGAAGAACTTGACCACGCTCATCTCAATGTCAACACGCTTGCGGGTATAGGGGCCAT